>DATCFS010000294.1:0-12824 GCA_036509375.1 Acidimicrobiales bacterium | reverse complement strand
GAAGTCGACGTCGCCGGTGGCGACGACGTAGTGGTAGAGGCCCGCTCCCACGTAGGCGCAGACGTTCGTGTCGAGACGGGTGTCCTTCACGCGATTGCCGACGTAGTAGTTGAACCAACTGCCGTCGCCCAGTTGGTTGTCGGCGAGCCAGCGATAGGCGGCGCGCGCTTCTTCGACGTAACCGGTGACGGTGAGGGCCATGGCGGCCTCCACGTGGTTCCACGGGTCACTGTGTCCCCCGGGGAACCACGGAATCTGTCCGCTGGCGATCTGTAGTGACGCGAGTTGCGCCCCGGTTTGAGCAATCTCCTCGGCGCGCAGCAGTCCCGGTACTCCGTCGACGGTGTGCAGCGTCGAGGTCACGCGACCGGCTTTACCAGGTAGACGACGATCGATTTGCCGATGAGCGGCGCCAGGACGCGTTCGACGTAGCGAGTGGTCTTGGGCGCCTTCATGATGTCCCACACGAGGAGTCGGTGATAGAGCTTCACCAGTTTGTGTTGTTCGTTCGTCGTGCCGACGAGGCACTTCAACCACCAGTACGGACTGTGCAGTCCGTGAGCGTAGTGATGACCAGTCACCTTCATACCCACCGAACGCAACCGGTCGGTGAGTACCGAGCGGCGATAGATGCGAATGTGACCACCGGGCACGTTGTGGTACTCATCCGAGAGCGCCCAATTGATGAGTTCCGGACCGAATCGAGGCACGGTGATCGCCATCGTGCCCCCCGGTCGAAGCACCCGGGTCAGTTCGGACATGGCGCCCACGTCGTTGGGGATGTGCTCGAGGACCTCCGAGCAGATCACGCGGTCGAAGGTGGCATCGGGAAAGGGCAGGTGCAGGGCGTCACCCTGCACGGCGGCCGTGTGGAGGGTGGTGGCGTCGAGTTCGCCGGCGGCGACCATCGCGGCGAACATATTGGCGACCCCCTCAACTTCGTCGCGTCCGGCGTCGAGCGCGACGACGTCGGCCCCTCGACGGGCCGCTTCGAAGGCGTGGCGACCAAAGCCGCATCCGAGGTCCAGGATCTTGTCGCCACGTTCGAGACCCAATTGGTCGTACCTCGCGGTGAGCACTAGTCGAACTCCATGGCCTCGGGCAACGGGAGACCATTCAGGATTGCGTCGTAACAGGCCGCCGTCCCGCGCGCCGTCACCTGCCACGTAAAGCGTTCCATGACGCGCACTCGTCCGGCCGCACCCAGTCGTTCGCGCAGTGCCGCGTCGTCGAGCAGTTGCGTGATGGCGACCTTCAACGCCTCGGGGTTGTTCGGCTCCACGAGCAGCCCAGTCTCACCGCTCACGCCGACCACTTCGGGCAGTGCGCCACCGGTCGTCGCCACGACGGGCACACCGCAACTCATGGCTTCGATCGCTGGGAGCGAGAAGCCCTCGTAGAGGCTGGGCACGATGGCGACCTCGGCCTCACCGTAGAGACGGGCCAACTCCTCGTCGCTCACTCCCGAGATCGTGGTCACGATGTCGCTCAGTCCGAGACGGTCCAGCGCCGCCGCGACGCGGCCCTTGGGTTGGGGCTTGCCAATGACGACGAGGTCGATGTCACGCTCCGCACGAAGTTTGGCGATGGCCTCGAGCAGGGGCACGAGGCCCTTCATTGGCACGTCGCTGGACGAGGTCACCATCAGGCGACCCTTCTTTTTCACGACGTCCTCGTAGGGGCGAAAGACGGTGTGGTCGACGCCCACGGGCACGACGGTCAGACGCTCGAGCGGGACCTGCATCTGCGCGTTGATGTCGATCTTGGAGTTGTGCGACACCGTGAGTACGGCCGGCAACTGCTTCACCGTGCGGACCTGCATCCGTAAGAAGCCGAACCAGCGCTTCGTGGTGTAGCGCTTCCACGGTGTTTCGGCGTGGTCGAGCGCAATCGATCGGTCGACGGTGATCGGGTGGTGCAAGGTCTCGAGGATCGGCCAACCCTGCTGGTGCAGTTTCAAGATGCCGGGTCCCATGCACTGGTTGTCGTGAATGATGTCGAAGTCGCCTCGACGATGCTTCAAAATCTTCTCGATTCGCATCGAATAGGCCAGGGGCTCGCCAAACCCGCCCGTGAGCATCACGCCGAATTCGGCGGCATCGGCGACCGACGTGAACTCGCGAGGAGCGGGGATGCGGAAGGGGTCAGGGTCGCGGTAGAGGTCGAGACCGCGCACGGCCGTGAATCCGACTCCCTCGTCCAGTTCGGGCCAGGGCGGACCGGCGAAGACCTCGACGCTGTGGCCGAGCGCCATCAGTTCGCGGGTCAGGTGATGGGTGTAGACGCCCTGTCCACCGCACCGGGGATTGCCCCGGTAGATGAGAAAGGCAACGCGATACTTGCCCTCTTCCGCCGGTCGAGCGGGCCGGAGCGACGGGATTGGAATGGTCGTCGAGCGCTGCCAGGACGCCTTCGTCTCATTGATGGTCTGGCGGAGGGTACGGGACACGGGGCAACTTTCACACTTGTGGGTCCTCTATTCTCGCCGAATTCAGAAGGGGGCACAAATGGCCGAGAAGTGGGGCCTCCGGGCTGGCTACCATGCGGTAATGGACTTGAACTACCCCACTGAGACCGAACCATTTCGCAAGGAAGTACGCGCCTGGCTCGAAGAGAACCTGCCACAAGGCTGGTTCGACGACGGCTTTGCGATGAGCCCGGACGAACGTCGGGCTTTCAACGAGTCGTGGAACGCCAAACTCTTCGCCGGCGGGTGGATCTGCGCGGGCTGGCCCGTCGAATATGGGGGCAAGGGCCTCACCCTCATCCAGCAGGTCGTCCTCAACGAAGAGTTCGCCAAGGCCGGTGCGCCCATGCGCGCCGACTTCTTCGGTGACACGCTGGTCGGCCCGACGATTCTCCAGTGGGGCACCGAAGAACAGAAGAGGGAGTTCATCCCCGGCATCCTCCACGGCGAGATTGCCTGGTGTCAGGGCTTCTCCGAGCCCGACGCCGGCTCGGACCTCGCCAGTCTGAAGACGAGTGCCGTCCTCGACGGCGACGAGTGGGTCATCAATGGTCAGAAGGTGTGGACCAGTCAAGCCCAGCACGCCGACTATGTGTTCTTAATGGTGCGCACCGATCCCGACGCACCCCAGCACGCCGGAATTAGCTACCTCTTGGTGCCAATGCACCAAGAGGGTGTCGAGGTTCGTCCGATCATCCAGGTGGACGGCTCGGCCGACTTTAACGAAGTCTTCTTCACGAACGCAAAGTGCCCGAAGAATAACGCCGTCGGCGGCGTCAACAACGGCTGGAAGGTCGCCATGACGACGCTGGGATTCGAACGCGGATCCTCGTCGACGACGGGATACCGCCGGTTCCTCAAGGAGTGGGACGACATTGTCAGCGATGCGAAGCGTAATGGCAAGAGCGATGACGAACTCGTACGTGACAACCTCGTGCGAGCGTGGCAGAAAGTCAAGATCATGCAGATCAATGGCTACCGCTCCCTAACCGACTCATTGAATGGCGCGCACAACACGGCGCTGCTCGGTGCTTGCAACAAGATGTTCTGGTCGGAGGCGCACCGAGCGATGATGGACCTCGGCATCGATGTGCTCGGCATGGAAGGTCAGATTCTCACCGGCAAAGGTGGGGTCGAAGGTTCAGTGGCGGGAAGCCGTCGCGGGCGGGCCGACTATCCGGTCTCAGAGCTGCAGGGCTCGTTCTTCTTCTCGCGCTCCGAGACGATTTGGGGCGGCACGGCGGAGATTCAGCGCAACATCATTGGTGAGCGCGCACTCGGTCTGCCGAAGGAGCCGAAGCCGCAAAAAGTGTGAGTCTTTCGATCACCACGCTTGACGATCTCCACGGGTGCAGGTCGCGCCACCGTCGGGTGTCAGTCATCGCTTCGGTTTGCGTGAAGAGGTCAACTTGAGAGAAGATCGTTGATGAGACCCCGAACTCGCTGTTCGATGTCGTCACGGATCTGACGGACCTCGTCGACTTCCTTGCCGGCCGGATCAGTCAGGTCCCAATCCACGTATCGCTTACCCGGATACACGGGACACGCGTCGCCGCATCCCATCGTCACAATGACGTCGGCGTCGAGTCCCATCTCGTCAGTCAACTTTCGCGGCGCTTCATTGGAAATGTCGATGCCTTTTTCCCTCATCACTTCGACGACCGCGGGATTCAGCACTTCGCCCGGCGCCGAGCCAGCCGAGTGGACGACGACTCGGTCGCCTCCCGATTCACGGGCGAACGCCGCCGCCATCTGCGACCTTCCGGCGTTGTGCACGCACAGGAACAGGACGGTGGGACGGTCGGTCATGGGGCTCCTTCAACGGTCTCGAGCGGGTCGAAGTATCGACGTTTCGCCCACAACGACACGTAGACCAGGGCGACGAGTACCGGCACCTCGATGAGGGGACCAACGACGCCGGCGAGAGCTTCGCCACTCGTGACGCCAAAGACACCGATGCACACCGCGATCGCCAGCTCAAAGTTGTTACCGGCAGCGGTGAATGCCAGCGTGGCGGTTCGATCGTACGCAAGCCCGAGCGAACGACCAAGCGCGAACGAACCAAACCACATGATGGCGAAGTAACAAAGCAGCGGCAGGGCTATGCGCGCGACGTCGCCCGGCCGCGACGTGATCGTGTGCCCCTGGAGAGCGAAGAGGATGACGATGGTATAGAGGAGCCCGTAGAGAGCGAAGGGGCCGAGCCGAGGGAGGAATTTGGACTCGTACCACTCTCGACTTCGAAGGCGCTCGCCAACTGTTCGCGTGAGGTAGCCAGCGAGGAGCGGTATCCCGAGAAAGATGGCGACGGTCTCGGCGATCTTCCATACCGACAAATGAAGACCCTGAGTGCTGAGCCCAAGCCATTTCGGAAGAAGTTCCAGATAGAAGTAGCCGAGCAATGAAAAGGCAACGATTTGGAAGAGGGAGTTGAGCGCCACGAGCACGGCGGCCGCTTCGCGATCGCCCCCCGAGAGATCGTTCCAGATCAACACCATTGCGATGCAGCGCGCCAAGCCCACAATGATGAGCCCCGTCCGATAGGTGGGCAGATCGGGCAACAAGAGCCAGGCGAACGTGAACATGACCGCCGGACCAACGAGCCAATTGAGGACGAGTGATGCAACCAACAGCCTGCGGTCTCGGGTGACGGTCCCCAGTCGGTCGTAACGGACCTTCGCCAGGACCGGATACATCATGACGAGGAGACCGATGAAGATGGGCAACGACGTTCCCGACGTGACCTGCACGGCATTGAGGTGCGTGTTGAGGCTCGGCACGGCTCGCCCGAGACCAATGCCCACGGCCATCGCCACGACGATCCAGACCGGCAAGAACCGGTCAAGGAACGAAAGGCGCTTGATGACGGGAGCGGCCAGGCCCTTCTCGACGAACTCTGACACCGCGTCACTCATGATCGAACCGTTACGCTCAATCGCCGGGGTCTCAGCAGCACGGGGCGACGTCGGATGTCACGTGTGACTCGCTCGCACAGCAGGTCGAGTCGCCAGCCACCGATGGGGAGTCGCTCGCGTCCGCGAGCACGGTATAAACCTCCCACCGCGAGGAATCGGGACCGTCGACCCACACCTTGTCCTGCACCGCGAAGCAACAGGTCGTCTTTTCCTCGATGTCGGTCACGAACCCTTGATTCGAGAGGTATTGAGTGGCATCTTGCACTTCACCCGTTGTCGAGACTTCGACGCCGAGGTGATTGATCGTGCCCGGGTCACCGGAGTTCTCGAACAGCACCAACTTCAGCGGCGGTTCCGCGATGGCGAAGTTGGCGTAGCCGGGACGCACTTTCGTCGGCTCGGTCTTGAAGAATTTGGTGTAGAAATCTACCGCTTCGTCAAGGTTTGACACGTTCAGAGCCAGTTGCAATCTCGACACTTCGATCTCCTTTAAATTGACATTCGTCAATGAGAAGAGTAGTTGTCACATCGATGCTTGTCAATAGTACAATGAACGTCATGTCACCCCCGAAGACCATCTCCATTGACGAGGACGTCGTCAGTTGCTGTAGTCCGTTGACGGCTATTGCGATGTCCGAGGTCGAAGCCGTTGACATCGCTCAGATCTTTGGCGCCCTCAGTGATCCCGTGCGTCTTCGCATGCTGTCACTCGTCGCAGCCGAGAGCGAGGTTTGCAGCTGCGCCCTCGAAGGGCCACTGGATAAGAGCCAACCCACTATCTCGCACCACACCAGGATTCTCGCGGAAGCGGGTCTCATCATCGGTGAAAGGCGAGGTCGGTGGATGTGGTGGCGACTGGTACCGGAACGACTCGAAGAAGTGTCGAGGATTCTTTCCTCGTGAGCGGACGCGAACTCAAGATTCGCGATTGACGTTATTGACCGCGTAGCGCCCTTACTATCTTCGTCTTTAGGCTCGGCTTCACGTAATACTTCTCGCGCTCTTCGTCGGTCATCGCGTCGTAGCGCGCGTCGGCGTTGCTCGTCACCTCATCGACCTTCATGGACTCGGCCTCGCTCTTGTTGAGAATTTGGTCGGGCCTCTGCCACCGATTGCCGCGAACGAATCTGAATCCCAGTCTGGTTTTCATCGCGAGCTCTCCCCCGTTCCGCTCTTCGTTCTCTTCACGAGGAATCGGCGTGCAATTTGAAATCTACTGACTTTTCATCGCGACAAGCGCCGTGGGAATCTCTACAGCTGGCGATAGCGCGGTACGTACCCGCCGACACCGAGCGACATGGAGTCTTCGGGGTCCATTGAGTCGTCGACACCACCGACGACCTCAGTGACCCAAGCCAGCCGATCAGTCAGGATCCTGGTCACGCCGCCCTGCAGGGTGTCCGACGAGATCGCGCAACTCGAGCACGCACCTTGCAGTTGCACCTCGACGACGCCAGTCTCGACGTCAGCGCGGATGAGCACCAAGTCACCGCCGTCGGCCTGCACCGAGGGACGCATGAGGTCGAGCAGCGCATTGAGCGCCTTCAGACGACTGGAGCGTTCCTGGTCGGTCAGTTCTTCCATAGACCCAGTCTGCCGTGAAACGACGGGCACGTGACGCCGGGTTCAAATCGGTACGATTTGGCGTATGGAAACGAACGAGTCCTGGACCGCCGATTCGATCAACTTGTCCGACATGGAGTTCTGGCGCCGACCGTGGGCCGATCGGGAGGCCGCGTTCGCAGTGTTACGCCGTGAACGCCCAATCTCGCACTACGAAGAACCACTCATCGAAGGTTCGGCCATTGAGTTTCCGAAGGGTGACGGTTTCTATGCGGTCACCAAGTACCGCGACGTCCAGACCGCCTCGCGACACCCGGAGGTCTTCCTCTCGGGACCCGGTGCGGTCTCGGAGATGGACCTGCCGAGCGAGATGGTGGAGTACTTCTCCGGCATGATCTCAACGGATGACCCGAAGCACGCTCGCCTCAGGCGAATTGTGTCCAATGCTTTCAATCCTCGCAACGTCCGCGCGGTCGAGGACTCGATTGAACGAAAAGCCGATGAGATCATCGAACGTTCGCGAACGGATGGCTCCGGGGACTTCATTACTGACGTTGCGGCGCCGTTTCCGCTCGAGATCATTTGCGACATGATGGGCGTGCCGCCGAGTGAGTATGCGACGGTCCTGCGCCACTCGAACATCATCCTCTCCAATGGTGACCCCGACATCATTCCTGAGGGCCAGGACCCGATCGTGGCGTTGCTCGAATCAGGTGCCGCCCTCACGGCAATCATGGAAGAATTGGGAAAGTATCGAATTGACAATCCGATTGATGACATCACGAGCGCGCTCGTGAACGCCGAGATCGAAACGGAGAAACTCACGCAACAAGAACTGGCATCATTCTTCGTGTTACTGGTGACGGCCGGCAGCGAAACGACGCGCACGGCGATCGCGCACGGACTGCACGCGCTCACCGAACATCCCGATCAGAAGGCCCGACTGCTCGCCGACTACGAGGGACTCGCGAAGACCGCAACCGATGAAATCGTTCGTTGGGCCTCGCCGGTGATCTGGATGCGCCGCACGCTGGCTGAGAACTACACCCTTTCGAACTTCGAACTCGCCAAGGGCGACAAGGTCCTCTTGTTCTACAGTTCGGCGAATCGCGACGAAGACATCTTTGAGGACCCCGATGTCTTCGACGTCGGACGGACACCCAATGATCACTACGGCTTCGGCGCGCCGGGCCCGCACTTTTGTCTCGGCGCCCACCTCGCGCGACGCGAAATCACCGTGATGTTCCGAGAGTTACTTCGTCGACACCCCGACATCCACTCGATTGGGACGCCGTCGCAGTTGGCGTCGCGCTTCATCAACGGCATCAAACATATGCAGTACAGCCACTAGGGCCGCCATGGCAATGCGACTCCCTCAACACGTCGGGATCATTCCAGACGGCAATCGGCGTTGGGCTCAGGGCCAAGGCTATGAAAAACAGGACGGCTATCACTTCGGGCTGCAGCCCGGATTGGAGTTGTACACCGAGTGCCTGGCGTTAGGTATCCCCGAGATCACCTTCTACGGCTTCACCGTCGACAACACGAAACGTCCGGGTCCTCAAATTGACGCCTTCCGCGCCGCGTGCGTGGAGGCGGTGGCCGAGTTGGAGAAAAAGGACGCCGATCTACTGGTGGTGGGGAACACAAACTCCGTGTATTTTCCCGAGGAACTGAAACGCTACACAACACGGACCCGGATCGGGAAAGGCCGCATCAAAGTCAACTTCCTCGTGAACTACGGCTGGAGCTGGGACCTCAACCACTCACTCTTGAACTTCGACGCGAGCAAGCCACACAACGTCGCTGACGGCATCGCGTCGGTCGACATCTCAAGGATCGACCTGATCGTGCGTTGGGGCGGTGGCCGCCGACTCAGTGGGTTCTTACCCATCCAGTCGATCTACGCCGACTTTTACGTGGTCGACGAACTGTGGCCGAACTTCTCACTCGACCAGTTCCACGATGCACTGAAGTGGTACCAAGATCAGGACGTCACGCTTGGCGGCTAAAGACCGACGCGCGACGAGATCTCGAAGCTGCTCTACGAATTACTTCAACAACTCGGACATGAAACTCCGCCAATACACCGATCCAGTTGTTCCGCGTCAATCTCGCCATCAAGCAATCCGCTGCGGCAACTACGACGTTCGAGCGGCCACCGCTTCGTCGTAGGCGTGGAGGGCCCGCGGACCCCAGACGGTGCCCGGTCCCCCATTGAGCGCGATCAACACGCCCACGGCTTCGGCGATCTGTTGACGCGTCGCCCCTTCGCGAAGGGCGCCCCTCGTGTGGGCGACGATGCAACCATCACACTCGCGCGTGGCCGAGATCACCAAGGCGAGAAGCTCCTTCGTGAGTCGCGACAGTTCACCTTCCGCCGATGAAGCGGCCGACAAGGCGGCGAAACTCTTCATCACCTCAGGAATCATCTCTCGCAGGTCCTGGGCCGGCTCACGCAACTCTTCACGAATCTCATCCATGCTGTTCATAACTACCTCCCCCGTCGAGCGTAGCGATTGTGAAATTCTCAGCCGTGCGATTTCGTAGGATTGACGAATGAGCGTGATCGATGAACTGGTGGCCCACAACCGCGCCTACGTCGAACGGCACGGACACCGCGAAATGCCCACGTCGCCACAACTCCACTTGGCGGTGTTGACGTGTATGGACTCTCGACTCGACCTTTTCGGCGCCCTCGGACTGAATTTGGGTGAGGCCCACCTCATCCGCAACGCCGGTGGACTGGCGAGCGACGACGCCGTTCGCTCGCTGTTATTGAGTCAACGCCTGCTCGGCACCCGCGCGGTCATGGTGATCCACCACACGCGCTGCGGATTGGAGTCCTTCGAAGAAGAAGTTCTCGCCAATGAAGTCGAGGCCAGCGTCGGTGTGCGACCACCCTTTCGACTTGGTGCGTACCGCGACGTGGACCAGGACGTTCGCTCGACTGTCGCCACGCTGCGTTTGAGCCCCTTCGTCGACACGACGGAAGTCCGAGGTTTCGTCTTCAACGTCGACGACGGCGACCTGCGAGAGATCAACTAAGGAACTTCTTGAAACCCTGACTGGTCTGGCCGTAGCCATTGGCGAGGTAGAAGCGGTGGGCGTCGCCGCGAACGTTGCGACTGGTGAGCTGCACGCGGTAGCAATCGCGCGTACGCGCAAACTCTTCGGCGCCGGCGAGCAACTGGGCACCAATGCCTTGACCGCGCATGTCGCTTCGTACGTGCACGCTTTCGAGTTCAGCGCACCAACCCCCGGCGTGTTGGAAGTGCTGGAAGACAATGACCTGACAGACGCCGACCACCTCGCCCTCGTGCTCCGCGACGAGTACGTCGCCGCGCTGCCGGCGAGTCTCCACTACGGCGAGCCAATACTCGTCGGGGCATTCCGGTCGTTCGAACTGGGGTGTCAACGATCCGCCGATCAGAAGGGCGATCGCCGCACGAATGTCATCGCGTGCGATCGGACGTACCTCCATCGCCATGTATCAGTTGCGCGGGTCAATGGGCGTCAGCGCCCCGACCACGTTTTCGATTGCTTCGGCAGCGTCGAGGCAGAGGTCGTCACGAAAGAGCGTGCCGCCCGCACCCCTCGTTGCTGGCGTAGCCCGCGACTCCAGGTTCACTTTGATCGTGAAGGGGACGCCGTGCAGCGGTCCGAACGGCGCAACGGACTTCTGTTTGGCGCCAGCGGCGTCGGCTTCCGCGCGCACTTCATCGGGGCGCACCTCGACCACGGCATTGAGGGCCTCGTTGACGTCATTGATGCGCGCCAAGTGGGCGTCGACGACCTCGCGAGAGGTCGTGGCACCACTTCGAATCATCGCCGCCAGCGACGACGCTGACTCCTGCCACAGCTCACTGCCCATTGCGTTCCCCTGGTCGATATCGTTCCGGTTAGTTTGTCACGCGCCGATGAAGCGCGAAACATCAACCGAAACGGCCGAGGGTGTAGTCGAGGGTGCGGGGATCAATCGGATTATTGAAGATCTTCTGGGTGGTGTCGAACTCAATGAGTTCACCGGCGCGGTCCTCGCCCATGAGCAAGAAGGCGCAGTCGTCTGAGATTCGCGCGGCCTGTTGCATATTGTGCGTGACGATAATGACGGTTACGCGTTTCTTCAACTCGGTCATTAACTCTTCTATTTTCAAGGTCGCGATGGGGTCCAGGGCCGACGTGGGCTCGTCCATCAAGAGCACTTCGGGGTCCATCGCGAGGGCGCGCGCGATGCAAAGACGCTGCTGCTCGCCACCGGAGAGGTTACTCGCGGCCACTTTCAATCGATTCTGCACGCTATCCCAGAGGGCGGCCGATTTCAGCGACGACTCGGCCGCTTCATCGAGAATTGACTTCTTCTTCACGCCGTTAAAGCGGAGTCCCGAAATAGCGTTCTCGTAGATGGACATCGTGGGGAACGGATTTGGGCGTTGGAAGACCATGCCGACGCGCGTGCGAAGTTCAGTGACCGTGATGTCGCCACGATAGATATCGGTGCCCTCCAGCAGTATTTGACCGCTGACTTTGGCGCCCGGTGTGAGGTCGTGGAGTCGGTTGAGCGCACGTAACAGCGTGGTCTTGCCCGATCCCGACGGTCCGATGAGACTGGTCACCCGATTCTTCGTAATGTCGAAGGTGCAGTCACGTACCGCCGTTCGACCGTGGAAGGAGACTGACACGTCCTTCAACTGCATCGCGGCCGCACCGCGCTCGGGTGGTGGCGTTGAATCGGCGACTTTCGTCTCAACGTGAGTTTTGAATTCCTGGTCCATTGGTTACCTTGCCTGTTGCTTTCTCGAGGCCCAAATTCGGGCACTTAAACTCAAAACAAATACGAAGACGACGAGCACCAGCGCGATACCCCATACTTCGGTACGCAAACTGGGCCACTCCGATTTGGCGTTCTCGTAGATCGAGAGCGGCAAAGCAGAAACAGGGTCCAACGGCTTCCAAGAGTTAATGTAGCCGCCTCCGATGACCAAAAGAACGGGCGCCGTCTCGCCGATGGCGCGCGAGATTGCCAGGATGATGCCCGTCACAATTCCGGTGACGGCGGCGGGCAAGACAATCTTCAAGGAGACCTTGTGCGGCTTGGCGCCGAGCGCCAAACCGGCCTCGCGGAGCGTGTTCGGCACGCCCCGTACGGCGATCTCCGATGAGATCACGATGACGGGCAGCATGAGAACCGCCAAGGCGAACGAGCCGGCAATGGCCGAGAATCCCACATGCAGGTCGCGCACCACGAATGAGAAGGCGAAGAGGCCCATCAGAATCGAAGGCGCACCGGCCATGGTTTGTGCGATCACTCGTAGTGACGCAGCCAGTTTCGAGTCCGATTCGGCGAGGTAGACGCCCACCAGTACGCCCACCGGGATAGCCATTATTGCTGCGTAGAGAGTGAGGACCAGACTGCCGAGAATCGCGTTGGACACGCCACCGGTGGCGTTCGGCGTTATGAGTGACGGCGTCTGGGGAAGTTGGGTGAAGAACCCGGCATGCAAGATAACGGGGAGCCCCCGGCGAAACAACTGATACAACAAGAGGAAGAGGGGCACCGCAGTGACCGACAGGGCGGTCGCGCACAACGTCACCATGATGCGAGAACGTAGTTGGCGACGACCTCGAACGCGATCCGAAATTTGGCGAATCTCGTCGC
This sequence comes from Acidimicrobiales bacterium, assembly GCA_036509375.1. Lineage (GTDB taxonomy): Bacteria > Actinomycetota > Acidimicrobiia > Acidimicrobiales > RAAP-2 > RAAP-2. The sequence continues at coordinate 220 of DATCFS010000294.1, read as the reverse complement.
GCATCTGGTGACCGGTTTCGACCGGCTTTTCGAGTTCGGTGATGTCGCTCATACGATGGCCAAGACCTTTCGTTGACGCGACACCAACCCGCGACTGATGAGCGACAGACCGAAGTTGACGATCATGAGCAGTACGCCGAGGGCCATGAGTGCCGCTATCTCATTGCCCTGCGCTTCGCCGAACTCCGTCGCGATCCACGACGCGATCGACGTGCCAGGG
>DATCFS010000293.1:0-7263 GCA_036509375.1 Acidimicrobiales bacterium | reverse complement strand
GTCCACGCTTCCAAGATCCTCCCGCTGCACCGCATTGACGACGAGGCCCGAAGGGTCTGTCTGGATCTCATCTACGACCGGCGCAATGACGAGTACGACCCCCTCACGGTGCTGCTCGGTCTCTACGAGGGAGTGTCCGCGTCGAGCGCCGCCACGAGTTCACTCGACGACCTGGAGCTGAACGATCGATTGCGGCGACGAATCATCGACGGCGCGCGCGTCGGACTCGAGCTCGACCTCGACCAGGCAATGTCGGAGGGCATGTTGGCGCTCGACATCGTCAATAATCTGCTCCTTGATGGCATGCGCGAAGTCGGGGACCTCTTCGCTTCGGGTGACATGCAACTGCCCTTCGTGCTGCAGAGCGCCGAAACCATGAAGTCGGCCGTTGCACACCTCGAGCCGCACATGGAAAAGAGCGACCAGGGCGGGCGCGGTCGCGTGGTACTGGCAACCGTCAAGGGTGACGTGCACGACATCGGAAAGAATCTCGTGGACATCATTCTCACCAATAATGGCTACGAGGTGTTTAATCTCGGCATCAAGGTCGGCGTGAACGAAATGTTGAGTGCGTTAGAAGAACACCAGGCCGACGCCCTTGGGATGAGCGGACTACTCGTGAAGAGCACGCTCATCATGCGCGAGAACCTCGAACTCATGAACGAACGAGGTATGAGTCACGTTCCCGTGTTGTTAGGCGGTGCGGCGCTCACGCGAACGTACGTCGAACGCGATTTGCGCCAGGTCTACGCCGGTCGCGTCTTTTACGGTAAGGACGCCTTCGAGGGATTACGCGTTCTCGACCGACTCGGTGAACTGCGTCGCGGCGACGACGAGGATCTCAACTTTGGCCGAGAGATCTCGGAGAAGAAGGTCTTTCGACGAATTCGCGGAGAGGCGGTGGCAGCACCCGAGGGCCTACCCAGCCGCAGTCCCGAGGTCGACATGGAGAACCCGCTTTTCACGCCACCATTTCTCGGTAGCCGCGTCGCGAAGGGCATGTCCATCGACGAGATCAGCGAGTACCTCAACCTCACGGCCATCTTTCGAAACCAGTGGGGCTTTCGTCCCGAGAACGGCGAAGACGACCCCGCCTTCAAGGAGCGCGTGAGCGCGACGCTTCGTGAACAGCTCGCCATTGCGAAGGAGGAGAGCCTCCTCGTGCCCCAAGTCGTCTGGGGCCACTACCCCGCGGCGTCGGACGGCAACGACCTCGTCCTCTACGGCGACGACACGAGGTTGTCCGAGGTGGCTCGGTTCACGTTCCCGCGTCAACACGTCGATCCGTTCCTCTGTATCGCGGATTTCTTTCGGCCCGTGGACTCCGACGACCTCGATTACGCCAGCTTCATGCTGGTCACGATGGGATCACGGGTATCGGAGCGATGCCAAGAACTCTTCGCCGAGAATCGCTACACCGACTATCTATTACTCCACGGCCTCGGCGTGGAGATGGCCGAAGCGCTCGCCGAAATGTGGCACCGGCGCATCCGCGACGAACTCGGATTCGTGGAAGAGGACGGACCCACGTTGACCGGACTCTTCCGACAGCAGTATCGAGGCGGTCGCTACTCGTGGGGTTACCCCGCCTGTCCCGATCTCACCGATAACGCGAAAGTCGCCCAGTTACTCGAGAGTGAACGGATTGGCGTCACGGTCTCTGAAGGTTTTCAACTGAATCCCGAACAGACGACCGACGCGATCATCTGTCACCACCCGATGGCGAAGTACTTCGTCGCCTAGGCGGTCGCGGTCCGGTTTCGTGGCCGCCAACAGAACGTGCCCGTGACGTGAGTGACTAGTGCAGTCGGTACACCTTCTCGGCGTTTCGAAAGAACAGCGCCTCTTGTTCATCAAGGGAGAAGTCGGCAATGATCTCGGCGTAAGCACTCACCACGGGATCGTAAGAACTAAAAAGTCGGTCAACTGGCCAATTGGTCCCGAAGAAACATCGCTCGACGCCAAAAGCATCCAGGCACGCCATCACCCACGGTCGAATGCTCGCCACGGTCCACTGGTGGTCGTACATACCGAGCCCCGAGATCTTGCACCACGTGTTCTCGGCTTCGGCGAGCGCCGCCAGCCCCGACTGCCAATCGCGGAAGTATTCGTCGGTCCGAGAGGAGGGATAGCCCACGTGCTCGAGCACCATCGTCGAATTCGGGAAACGATTCGCGACGTCGCGGGCCTTGCCCATGTGCTCCCAGGTGCAGTCGAGGTCGCAGAGCAGGTCGTATCGCTCCAGCAGTCCGTAGCCGCGCTGCCAATCCGACGAGACCAAATAGTCGCCCTCTCCGAAATCGCGAATGCCGCTCACGCGTGACGACGCGGCGACGTGACGCTCAAGGACCTCTTGAACGTTGGGATCGGAGAGATTCGCGTGCGCCACGATGCCGTCGGGGCAGCCCGTTCGCCCCGCCATGGCTTCGAGCCAAGTGGTTTCGAGAACGGGATCGGCGGCGCCGAGCGCAGCCTGTACGTGCACGACTTTCGAAACATTGGAGAAGCGAGCTTCGGCCTGGAACGCCTCGGCTCCGTAGACGAGCGTCTTTATTGCGTTGATGTCACCCAACTGGGGATGCACGAAGTCGGGCTGCAACCACGTGTACACGTGTTCCTTAATTCGCAGATCGTAAAAGTGGACGTGGGTATCAACGAAGGGAATCTCAGCCATCACTACTCCTGGTCATTTGCGTTCTAGGCACATTCTTTCTCACGGGTCAACCGAGGGGGGTCCAAAGGCGCCCCGTTCGGTCAGTTCCCGGACCCGATCGTTGGAGTAGCCCAAGAGTTCCGACAGTATCTCGGGCGCATCCTCGTTGCGCTGGGGCGCACGACGATAGGGTGTCGGCTCGTCGCCAACGCGCACCGCACTGGCCATCTGGCGGATTGGGCCAAACCGGGGATGATCGGTCGTCACGATCATGTTTCGTTCAGTCGTGTGCGGATCGTCGAGCGCTTGACGAACCGTGTTGACCGGGCCACAGGGCACGTCGGCCGCTCGTAGCTCGATGAGCCACTCCGCGGTCGTGCGCGAGAGGAAGATCTCCTCAAGCATGCCAATGAGCGCTTCGGCGTTCTCGCGTCGCGACGTGAAGCTGTCGAAGCGACGGTCACTCCCCCATTCGGGGCGACCGACGACGACGGCGAGGCGCCGCCAGAACTTTTCCTTCGGACAGGCGACCACCAACCAACCGTCCGACGACGCAAACGCCTGAAAGGGTACGAGTGAGGGATGGGCCGAGTGGTGCGTCCGTACGGGATCGAAGTCACTGTTGAGCGCCCACGCCGCCGGATACGTGAGCATCGACATGGCCGTGTCGAAGAGACTGAGGTCACAGTCGCTCCCGACGCCGTTGCGTCGTGCGGCGTGCAACGCCGCCAGCATCGCGAGCGCGGCTACTAGTCCGCCGGAGAAGTCCACAATCGAGAGACCAGACTTCGTCGGGGGACCGTCGGGCTCGCCGGTCACGTCCATCCAACCGCTCAGGCCTTGGAGGACGTAGTCGTAGCCCGGCTCCGCCCGGCGCGAGCCCGTCATCCCGAACCCACTTAGTGAACAGCACACGATGGTGGGCTTCAGGTGAGCTAGGTCCTCGTAACGGATCTGCAGCTTCGCCGGCACGTCGCCACGAAGGTTTGAAAAAACTATGTCGCTCGATCGCACGAGGTCCTCGAAGACTTGGCGGCCGGCTTCCGATGTGATGTCGAGACTCAGACTTCGCTTGTTACGGTTGAAGGTCTCAAAGAACATGCTGTCCTCACCGGCCTGCATTGGGACGACGTAGCGACCGATGTCACCGTGAGTAGTCGGGTCTTCAATTTTGATGACGTCAGCGCCGAGGTCGGCGAGTTGCACCGAACCGAAGGGGCCGGCTCCGTACTGCTCGAGCGAGATGATTCGCACATCGCCAAGTGGTCTCATGACGCGGCACCACTGACGTCCCAGCGGACGTGCCTCGACCGCTGGGACTTCAATTTCGATTCATGAGCGCCCACGTTGGCGATGAGGTGAAAGGTCACGACATCGAGATTATGCGGACTACGTCGACGCACCGGAAGGTCGCGAAACGGCGATGAGGTCGGTGGGCGCGTGCCTACAAGAGATTGACGGCCCACTTCGCGCAGGCGACGACGGTCACGTCGAAGACCTGCCACTGCGCATACCACGTGGTCTCCTTCGACTGCACGTAGACACCGAGTCTCTTCAAGTCCCTCGCCCGGGCCTCGTACTTGAGTATCGGAACGAGGACGCGAAGGGAGCTCTTCGCCTTGGCCGTCGTCGCTTCTGACTGCAATTTCTCAAAATACCTCAGGTTTTCCTTCGCCCAGAGATGGTAGATCGCGGGATTGCCATTCGTCGGGGGCGAGGGGTGGGTGGCAATCATTGCCTGGCAGTAGGGATTGACACTCGCCTCGTGCCACGGCGTCGCCCCGACCGGAACGACTGCGGGCACCGCACTCCACACGAGTCCCAAGACCACGATGGCCACGACGCCGGATCGTCGTCTCACTCAACAACCCGACGTGCGTCGTGTCGAGTTCGGCGATTCTTCACGACGTGCGTGTCGTCACTCCAACGACTTCGCGCACGAGATGATCGCCGACGCCAGAGCCTTCGATCCCGCCGTCCACTTGGCGTGGTACTTCAAAATGTAACCGTTCAATTTAGGCAGACTTGAACTCGAGGCGTAGTACTTCAGGACCGAGACAACAGCGTTCAACAACGATTTCGTTGACGCATTCGGCGCCTCCGATGCCAACCTCTCGTAGAAGGGCTCGAGCGACTTCGCCCACGCCTTGTAGGCCGTCAGGCTCTTGGGGTTCGGAATCGTCGTCGGGTGATAGGTGATAATCGTCGTGCAAAAAGTGCTCGGGCTCGCCGATTGCGCCGTCGAGGCGCCGCTCGACGTGCCCAAACCCATGGAGACCAATAGGACGGCCGAAGCCACGACGCCGCCCACGACGGACCTCGGGCGCAGAGCGGAACGATTGGATCGGATGTGCAACGTGGCTCCTTTGTCGAGGTGCGTAGCGCCGGCCCTGATTGAACCGCACACTTTGCGCGACCATTCGCTTTCACACGGCAATTTTCTACCAGATGATGACGTGTACACACCGTCCACGGCGTAACAATTTCTGGCCACCGAGGCACGTTCGTCGCCTCGTCATCATCGAAACCGAATCACTCCGGGTGCTGGCCCGCTCCCATGATGGTGATCGCACCCTGCATGACGGGTTCGACAAAGACACAGATAGCGCTGCCGGGAACGGGCATCTCTTCGAGCACAATCGTGGCGCCGAGTTCCCTCAACTTCGAGCGGGCGGCCTCCAATTGGTCGACGATGTAGAGCGAATTCCACTGGGCGGCCGGGCGCTCGGGAACCTGGTTTTGCGACACGCTTGCGAACCATTGCTCACCATTGGCCAGTACCTTCATGCCCGGCGAGGGCTCGATGACGCTGTGACCGGTCAGTCCCTCGTAGTAGGTCGCGGCACTCTCGGGGTCGTTGGACGCGTGGTCCCACCAACCGGGCGCGCCCGGCTCATAGTTGACGCCAAAGCCGGCGAAATCGCCAGCCTGCCAGAGTCCGTGCACCGCACCGGTGGGGTCGCTCACGAGCGCCATCGAACCTGCACCCGGCACCACCATTGGCCCCATGAAGACGGTGCCACCGAGAGCGGACGCCTTCGAAGCCGAGGCGTCGATGTCGTCGGTGAGGAAGTACGGAATCATCGCACCTGCACCTCCGGGACCCTGACCGAGACCCATGACTGGTTCACCGTTGAGGTTCGCAATGGAGTAGTAGCCCATCTCCTCGCCGCCGACGTCCCACGTCCAGCCATAGAGCGATGTGTAGAAGTCCATGACACCTTGACGTTGTTCAGCCGTCTCGACCATGACGTCATTCCAGACCGGCATTCCATTTATGTGCGATTCAATTTTTGGCATAGCGGCAGTATTCCACAGGACGGTGACATTTGCTCATGAAATCAAGTTCACGGTTTGATGTCCAAATCGCGGTGCGAAAAAGCACTTACGGGGCTAGCGGCGGCTCGGGGCCGCCACGGGGGTCGCGTCGCTCAGTGCTTCGCGGGCGTGGTAGCTCGATCGAGTGAGCGGCGACGACTGAACGTGCAACAGGCCGAGTCGCTTTCCACGTTCGGCGAGGTCGTCGAACTCAGAGGGCTCCCACCACCTGGCGACGGGAAGGTGTTGTTCAGTCGGGCGAAGATACTGACCGATTGTCGCAATCGAGACACCGACGGCCGCCATGTCCGCGAGGACCTCTTCCACTTCGTCGGCCGATTCGCCGAGCCCGACCATTAAGCCTGATTTGGTTGTGAGACCGGCTTGGACGCTACGCGAAAGAACGGTCAGCGACCGTAGATAACCGGCGCTCGGTCGAACCGCACGTTGCAATCGTGCGACCGTCTCGACGTTGTGATTCAAGACGTCGGGTTGCGCATCGATGATGCGTTGCAGCGATTCACGGTCGCCCTTCAAGTCGCTGGTCAGCACTTCGACGTTGGTGTGCGGTGATCGCGCTCGGATGGCGAGGACCGTCGCGGCGATCGCCCCCGCTCCCCCGTCGGGTAAGTCGTCACGCGCGACGCACGTGATGACCGCGTGCGCGAGTTTCAATCGAACGACGGCCTCAGCGACTCGTTCGGGCTCGGTCGGATCGAGGGCCAGGGGCTTGCGAGTGTCAATAAGGCAAAATCCGCACGCTCGGGTGCAGCGCTCGCCATTCACCATGAACGTTGCCGTTCCCGCGGACCAGCATTCGAAGATATTCGGACAACCGGCCTCTTCGCACACGGTCACGAGGCGGAGATCTTCGGTGAGGGTGCGGAGTGACTGATACTCGTTGCCCATGTGCGCCTCGATGCGCAGCCACTCGGGCTTTCGGGACCGAATGGGAATGCCGGCGTCGGGATCAACCCCGGCCTTTCGAAGGCGACGCAGTAATGGACGTTCCGTCGACGTGGTCGATCGACTGCGATCGACACGCGCCACGTTGGCGTGGCCGCCGAGCCGGGCCTCGAGCTCCACACCGAGTTGCTCTTCAACCTCGAGCGACGTGACGTCGAGGCCCAAGGACGTGAGTGACGCCACGGGCTTGTCAGCAATGCCGCACGGCACGATCGCTTTGAAACCGTCCATGTCGATGTCAACGTTGAGCGCCACGCCGTGGAGCGTTCTGCGCAGGCCCGACTCGTTACGCTCAGTGCGAACACCGACGGCCGCGATCTTGGAGG
>DATCFS010000292.1:0-10002 GCA_036509375.1 Acidimicrobiales bacterium | reverse complement strand
CGTCTGGTTCGACTTCTTCCTCACCCCGCCGTTCGAACGACTTACCATTGCGCGCCGTCCCGATTTGGAGACGACGATAAGCATCGTGGTCGTCGGGCTGATCATCACCGAACTGGCCGCGCGAAGTCGTCGCCACCTTCGAGCGTCCAACGAGTCAATTGGCTACCTCGCCATGGTCCACGACGTCGTCGAGCTCGCGGCCGATTCGGCGCCGGCGTCGACGGTCATCGATCACGCGTCGCGCTCGCTCGTGGCAGTCCTGGAACTCCGGTCGTGTCGCTTTGACCGTGGCCTCGCCGACCCACCATTGGCCCGCATTGAGGCGAACGGCGACGTGGTGCACGTCGGGTTGCGTTGGCCCGTTGACGATGCGGGCATCCCCGGACCGGAAGCCGAGATTATCGCGCGGTGGCGCGGACGCACCGTCGGTCGCTTTGTACTCACCCCGACGCCCGGCACGCCAATCTCACTCGAACGCCGCGTCGTCGCGGTCGCCCTTGTCGACGTGGTGGCCGCCTACGTCATAGACGAAGATCGTGCGAGGTAGTCGTGCGCCGACACGTCCGTCGTAGGGGAGAATGAGGACATGGGACGAGGTCATCTTCGCGTCTACCTAGGTTCCGCGCCCGGCGTCGGCAAGACCTTTCGCATGTTGGACGAGGGGTGGCGACGAAAGGAGCGCGGAACCGACGTCGTCATTGGTTTCGTGGAAACCCACGGCCGCACCCTCACCGAGGCGCAATTGCGCGACCTCGAGATGGTCCCGCGAATTGAGCGCGACTACCGAGGCACCAAACTCGAAGAGATGGACCTGGAGGCGATCCTGGCCCGTCATCCCGCCGTGGCGCTCGTCGACGAGCTGGCCCATACCAACGTGATCGGCAGTGCGAATGAGAAACGCTGGCAGGACGTGGAGGCGTTGCTCGATGCCGGCATCGACGTCATCACCACGGTGAACATTCAGCATCTCGAATCGGTGAACGATGTGGTTGAGAAAATCACCGGCATCCGTCAGCAAGAGACGATTCCCGATGCAATCGTGCGTCGCGCCGAGCAGATCGAAATCGTGGACGTGACGCCAGAAGCACTTCGGCGCCGCATGGCGCACGGCAACATCTACACCGCCGACAAGATCGACGCCTCACTGTCCAATTACTTTCGCGTGGGCAACCTCAGTGCACTGCGGGAGTTGGCGCTGCTCTGGTTGGCGGACCGGGTCGAGGACTCATTGCAGCGCTACCTGGACGACCACTCGATTGATCAAACATGGGAGACCCGCGAGCGTCTCATTGTGGGCGTCACCGGGACGTCGACTGACGAGGCACTGTTGCGTCGAGCGGCCCGTATTGCGTCGCGCACCGGCGCTGAACTCGTCGCCGTCCACGTCGTGAAGGCCGACGATATTCGCCACGTGCCGACGGACACGTCCGTCGCGCAGGCTCTCGTCGCCGAGTTCGAGGGGAAGTTCCAGGAAATCGTCGATGACGACGCCGCGACGGCGCTCGTCGCCTTCGCTCGCTCCGAACGCGGTACCCAGATCGTGCTCGGGGCGAGTCGACCGCGTCGTCGGTGGCAACCCACGGGAGGGGTCGTGGAAAAGGTCTTGCGGAACGCCCGCGACCTTGACGTGCACATCATCGCCGTGGGCGGTGAACGGCCGGCGCACGAGCACCAGCGTCGTCAGAAAGCGCGGGTGTCCTGGCAACGACGAGTGCTGGCCCTCGTCGTTGCGGCTGCGTCACTGCCCCTTTTGACGGTCGTAATGACGGCCGTGCGTTCGAGTCTCTCTCCCTCGACCGTGTTTCTCGTCTACCTCGTCGCCGTCCTCGCCTTGACGACGTGGGCCGATGTGCTGGTCGGCATCGTCACGGCCCTTGCCGCATCGGCGTTAGAGAACTTCTACTTCGTGCCGCCCCTCCATACGTTGCAGGTGGCTCGGCCCGACGACGTTGTTGCGCTCGTCGCCTTTCTCGTCTTTGCGGTCGGCGCCAGCGTTGTGGTCAGTCGATTCACCCAACGATCCACTGAAGCCGATCGGGCCCGCGCCGAGGCGGCGATTCTGGCCAAGGCCGCGGCTGCGGTGGCCGCGAGTCACGAAGACCTGCTGCCGATGCTCGAGTCGTTGCGAGCCGTGTTCGACGCTCGATCGGTCGCTCTGCTCAACCGTCGCGACGACGTGTGGACCAGTGACCTGGTGAGCGGAGAACCGCTCGTCGACGCCGAGGAGGGAACCCACTTCGACATTGATGACGACCACCAACTGTTCGTCACCGGCGCCAAGTTGGACCTCGAGGATCGCCATCTGATTGACGCCTTCGCCGGTCGAATCGCGGCCGGACTTCGCTCCCAAATCATCGAACGTGACGCCACCCAATTGACGGAGATCGCAGAGGCGGAGTCGCTGCGACTCGCTCTCTTTCGAACGGCGTCAAAGGACCTGCTCGGCCCGCTCGAGAAGGTGCAAGCGAACATCTCGGTGTTGGTAGGTTCGCACGAACGACGCTCCCTGGACGAGCGCAACGCAGTACTGAGCGGCATCCAGTCGCAGGTTCACCACCTCACCCGCCTCGTCGAAAATCTCCTCGACGCGGGACGACTCGAGGCGCACGAGGTGGTGGCGCGACCGGTCGTGGTTGACGTGCGCGAGTTGGTGAGGAGCGCGATCGCCAAGGTCGATGCTCGAGGGCGACGGATCGACCGGGACTTCGCGAATGAACTGCCGCCCCTCCACACTGATCCGGTGCTCGCTCAGCGCGTGCTCGCCAACGTGCTGAGCAACGCCTGTCGTTTTGGTCCCATTGACGAACCGGTCAACGTCAAGGTTGGCGTGGTTGGTGACCTCATTGAGTTGCTCGTGATCGATCGAGGACCCGGCATGGACCAACAACAGCGCGACGTCGTCCTGGCGCCGTTCGAGCGCCTTCGCGGCGAACAACTGAACGCGGGACTGAATCTGACCGTAGCCTCGGGCTTCGCGCAACTATTGGGTGGTCGGTTGCACTTCGAGGACACCCCCGGTGGCGGACTTACCGTCGCCGTCGAACTGCCTCTCGACGTCGCATAGATTCGGACGCGATTGAGAAGCCGAGGCGACGCGCAATCGACGCTCGAGAGATGGTTAGCCTCGTAGTGGTGCAACGCATCGAAGGCGTCCGGGTGAATTCTCTACGCCTTTCGTCGCAGGCCCGACTATCCATTCGGGCCGCATTCTGCCTCGCGCTGCCGCTCATTATTGGCCTCCTCATCGGTCAACGGTCCTACGGAACCTTGGTCGCCCTCGGCGCACTTTGGGCCGTGAGTCAGGACGGACTTGACCGGTGGCGCAATCGGGCACCCCGAATGCTTGGGGTGGCATTTGCCGCCGGACCGGGAATCGCGCTGGGCGCCCTCTTCGTCAATCACGTAAGCGCGAGCTGGGGTTTGGTGGTTCTCTTCGGAGTCGTCGCGTTCGCGGCCGGTCTCATCGAGGCGTCATTGTGGGCGACCCAGGGCATGTACTTGTTGCTCGGCGCGATTCTTGGCGGGGGTCTTCGCTTCACGGGGAGAATCTGGCAATCGGCCATTTGCGTGAGCGCCGGGGCGCTCTTTGTCTACTTCGTCGCCAGCATTACTGACCGGCGCAGTCGCCGGACCGATCAGCGACTCTGCATCGCGAACGCCTTCGACGCGTTAGCGCAAATCCTTGACGCCATTGACAGTGAGGCGTTCAATCATGCCCGCAGTCGTGCGGTCGTTATCATCGACGCCGCTCAGGACGTCGTCGGGGCGAAGCGACTGCCCAGTGATGACGAGGGTATCGCCATCCACCAATGCTTCATCGTCGTCCTGCAACTAGGCGAGCTCAGTTCCTATCTCGCGAGCAAGGATGAACGGGTCGATGTCGCCGTCACGGCGGCTCTGCGCGAGGTCGCCCGCGACATCCGCGACGGCTCAAGCATCAATGTCGTCGCTCAACTGAACCGGTTCGCCGGAGCGTTCACCTCGTTACTCACGACGCCGTCGCGTCGACTCATCGCGTCGGCCTTTCGGTGTCCCGAACGCACCGAACTGGTCGCCGAAATGCCTTTTCGTTCTACCATCCACCGCCTGCCTCTGATTGACCGCTTTCGCTTCGCCCTGTTGCTCGCCGGTGCCATCGTGGTGGCGACAGTCATCGCTCACTCACTCGACGGTCCGAAGGGTTACTGGCTGTCCACCACCGTGGCCTTTATATTTCGTCCCGACCTCGGGCCGGTCATGCGTCGCGCAATATCGCGCATCATCGGCACCTTGGCTGGCGTCGGTATCGCCGCACTCATTTCGTTGGCGGGCAATCAGCAAGTGTCATTGATCGTCCTCTGCTGCGCCATGGCCGCGGCGGTGCCGTGGGCCGCGCAACGCAGTCACGCGCTGACGGTCATGGTGTTCACCCCGATCATCTTCGTCTTCATTGGGGTGCTCGGTCCCGATCAGAGTCTCTTCGGGCCGCGAATCGTTGATACCGCCATCGGTGCGGTACTTGTACTCACCATTGACTACGTGATGTGGTTGCACGCACCGTCACTTCGTCCGCGCCAGCAACTCGACCAGGTGGGGATCGCCACCCAAAGTTACGAACGAACGACCTCGGCGACTAATCCGGTCACGCGGCACTCGAGACGGCGAAACGCGCTGCGCGCGGTGACGCGTGCCCGGAGTGCTATTCGCTTGGCCGCCGTCGAACCACACCTCTTCCACGAAACGGGCGCGAAGTACCTGTCGCAGTTGAATGAGTACATTGAGGCCATCGACCAACACACCGTGCAACTCATAGAAAGCCAGGGCACCGCGCGAGACTAATTTTGACGAAGGACAAGTCTTCACCTCAGACGAGGAGTGCGCGCACGTGGGCCTTGGTTGAGTCGATGACGGCGAATGCCTCGTCCTCACGCATGAGCATCCCGAACTCGGTGCAACAGAGTCCGACGACGTCGGCGCCGCGATCGAGCAGGGAGAGCGCGACATCGCGTAGATACTCACGCGACGCGCTCGTCACCGCACCCTTCGTGAGCTCCTGAAAGATGATTTCCTGCAGTCGGTCAATCTGTGAAGCGGTGGGCTTCAGTGACGAGAGGCCTAGCTCCGCCAGTCGGTCTGAATAGAAAGACCCTTCGAGCAGGTATTTCGTACCAAGAAGGGCAATTGTTTTGTGCGAACGAGCAAGTGCTTCATTCGCCACCGCGACGCGAACGTCCACGACGGGAATCTGCACGGCCTGTACCACCTGCTCAAAGTTGATGTGCATCGAGTTGGCACCGATGCCGAGGACGGTGGCGCCGGCACGTTCGAGGCGTCTCGCCGAGTCGGCCAGTAGTACGCCGGTCGCATTCCAGTCGCCCTCTCGTTGCAGCGGCACGATGAGTCCGAAGTCGATCGAGTCGATGAGCACGTTGGGCGCGGACCACTCGTTGTCGCCGCCAATGGAGAATTCGTGGAAGTACCGGTAGTAGGAGGCCGTTGACTCCCACGACAGCCCTCCGATGAGGCCAATCCGCCGCGACGACACCACGCGTGTTCTAGAAGAAGCTGATGAGGTCGACGCGCTCCATGATTTCGGGCGTGAGCAGCGGCATCACGTCAAGGGCGGTCATATTCTCGCGAACCTGCTGCGCCGAGGAGGCGCCGGTGATGACGGTGGACACGTGCGGGTTCTTCGCGCACCACGCGAGTGAGAACTGCGCGAGCGTCACGTCGAGCTCATCGGCGATGACCTTCAGGTCAGCGACCTTCTTATTACGGGCTTCGTCGGTGAGCATGCCCTTCAACCATTCGTAACCGGGAAGGGAGGCTCGAGAACCGGCCGGCACGCCGTTCAGGTATTTGCCGGTCAGCAGACCCGAGGCCAGTGGCGACCAGATTGTGGTGCCGAGACCAATGTCGTCATAGAGGCGCCGGTACTCTTTCTCCACGCGGTCACGGTGAAAGATGTTGTACTCGGGCTGTTCCATGACCGGCTTGTGGAGGTGGTGACGCTCCGCGATGTCCCAGGCGGCGCGAATTTCGTCGGCGCTCCATTCAGAAGTGCCCCAGTAGAGAGCCTTCCCTTGGCTCACCATGTCGCTCATTGCCCACACGGTCTCCTCGATGGGCGTCTTGCGGTCGGCGCGGTGACAGAAGACGAGGTCGACAAAGTCGAGCCCCAGTCGCTCCAATGATCCGTCGATCGCCTGACTGAGGTACTTGCGATTAAGGGTGTTGCGCATGTTGGGGACGTCGTAGATACCCCAAAAGAGTTTTGTCGAGACAACGTACTCGTGGCGCTTCCAACCGAGTTCGCGGAAGGCTTCGCCCATGACGCTTTCCGAACGACCGGCCTCATAGCCTTCGGCGTTGTCAAAGAAGTTGACGCCCGCCTCCTTGGCGGTCGCGAGGCACTCTGCCGCCTGCTTGCCGGTTTCAATCTGATCCTCTTTGGCAAAGGTCACCCAGCTGCCGAACGACAGGACACTGACTTGCAGTCCCGAACCCCCGAGACGGCGATATTCCATTGCAGCCATGATTTCTCCTTTGGGTGATGCGAATGTAGTACAGGCGTTACTCGGACGCGGGATTCTGGGGAACGTCGGGCCATTGCTCGAACGACACTGGTGGGGTGTCGCTAGGACGTCTCACCTTCTTGGCCACGCCCGCAATGACGGCGGTGACAACAGTCAGCACTGTGAGTTTGAATAGTGACCTGAATAGTGACTTGAGTACGCCCATGCACTTCGAGGTTAGCGGTCGCCGATGGGGCGGCGGCACGTGACGACTCGCTTCCCGGCGCGACATGAGGTGCGCGAACGTGCATTTTCGAGCCTCGAACTTTTCGCCTCTGGACATTGGCGATTTTCGAGGTAGAATGAGCCCATGACAATTGGCCAGAACGAGCTGCTGCTTCGATAGGGTGAGCTCTCGCTCGCCCTGACCCCCGCTGAGGCGGGGGTTTTTTGTTTCTCGCTCGGCTACGAAAGGAGGACCCGGTGCACGACAACCAACAACCCAGTCCCATGGCCTACGACAAGTACCGCCCCACGGTGCCCGTGGAGTTACCCGATCGCACGTGGCCCAACAACCGACTGACCAAGGCTCCTCGCTGGTGCAGCGTCGACCTTCGTGACGGCAACCAGGCCCTCATCGACCCCATGGACCTCGATCGCAAGAATGCCATGTTTAACCAGGTCATTGAGATGGGGTTCAAGGAGATCGAGGTCGGGTTTCCCTCGGCCAGTCAACCGGACTTCGATTTCGTCCGCCACATCATCGAGCACGACCTCATCCCCGACGACGTCACCATCCAGGTCCTCACGCAGTGTCGTGAGGACCTGATCCGCCGGACCTACGAGTCGATCATCGGCGCCAAGCGGGTCATCATCCACTTCTACAATTCCGTCTCCACCCTGCAGCGTCGCGTCGTTTTCGGTCTCGACATGGAGGGCATCAAGAAGATTGCGACCGACGCCGCGGCCTTCTGTTTGACGCTCGAACCCATGTCACCCGAGACCGACTTCTTCTACGAATACTCGCCCGAAAGTTTCACCGGCACCGAACTGGACTACGCGCTCGAGGTCTGTGACGCGGTGATCGACGTCATCAACCCGACGCCCGACCACCCGCTGATCCTCAACCTGCCCGCCACGGTCGAGATGTACACGCCGAACCTGTACGCCGACGCCATTGAGTGGTTTCTTCGTCACGTGCAGCGTCGCGACTGCGTCGTGCTGTCGCTGCACCCCCACAACGACCGCGGTACCGGAGTCGCCGCCGCCGAACTCGGCGTGCTCGCCGGCGCCGACCGTGTCGAGGGCACCCTCTTCGGCAACGGTGAGCGGACGGGCAACGTCGACGTCGTCACGCTCGCACTGAATCTCTTTTCTCAAGGAGTCGACCCTGAATTGGACATCAGGGACATCGACAAGGCGCGTCACGTCGCGGAGTACGCGAATCGCCTGCCGGTCCACATGCGCCACCCCTACGTCGGAGAGTTGGTCTACACGGCCTTCTCCGGATCGCACCAGGACGCCATCAAGAAGGGAATGCTCGCCATTGGCGACTCCTACGACGTGTGGGCCGTACCGTATCTGCCAATCGATCCCAAGCACACCGGCCGTACCTACGAAGCCATCATCCGCGTCAACTCTCAGTCGGGTAAGGGCGGAGTGGCCTACCTTCTCAGCGCCGAACACGGCCTCGACCTGCCGCGCGCGATGCAGGTCGAATTCTCCAAACAGGTGCAAGAACTGACCGAGGCGACGGGCACCGAGATCTCACCGGCCGAGATCTGGGACGTCTTCACCACGACGTACCAACCGGAGAACCCTAAGATCCAACTGCTCTCGAGCGAAGTCTCGGCCGATCAACAGAGCACGCGCATCTTCGCGCAACTGGTGGTGAATGGCCATCACCTCACCGTGAAGGGAGAGGGCAACGGCCCCATTGACGCGCTGATGAGCGGTCTGCACTCTGAGATGGACGTGCGCTTCAAAGTGCGTGACTACTCCGAGCACGCGTTGACCGCCGGTTCCGAGGCGTCGGCGGTGGCGTACGTTGAAGCCGAAGGTGACGACGGTACGACGTGGTGGGGCGTGGGCATGAGTTCGTCAATCCTCGACGCATCACTAGAAGCGGTCATATCTGCCGCAAATCGCCGAAGGTAACACCACTCGTCAGTAAACTTGCCCAATGAGTTATCACGTTTTCACCGTCGAGATGGGGTGGCTCGCCGTACTGAGTGGTGTCGTGGGGACCGCAACGCAGCTGCGCCGAGTCGGCACGCGCGGAGTCGAAGGCGTCTCGCTCGCGACCTGGGTTCTCTTTGTCTATATGGGCTGTTTCTGGATCACGTACGGCTTCGCCGCTCGATCGACCGAGGTCGTGTTGGGCAGTGCGTTGATCCTGCCCATGCAATTGGCGATCCTCGTTCGCTTGAAGCCGTGGCGACGCGTCGCGGTCGCGTTGCGAGCTCTCGGTTACTTCGTGCTCTGCTGCGTCGTGCCAACTCTCGTCTGGGGCTGGGCCGGCGGCGTCCTCGGTACTGGAGTGGCGATGACGATCAATCGCGCACCGCAATTGATCGAACTTGTTCGCTACGCCGACGCCAGCGGCGTGTCGGCGACGTCATGGTTTATCGGCGCCTTCGGATGCACGCTTTGGATTCTCTATTACACGGGCGCGCACCTCTGGGCGGCTTTGACCGCAACGGCATTCGCGGGGGTCGCCAATCTCTCCATTGGACTGCTCGCGACGTGGCGTCACGCGCAGGCGGACGAGTCACTCGTCATTCGCGAGGCCTTCGCGACCTAAGGTCTTCTCCCTTCGCCGTCCCGAAAGGAATCCTTTCCATCCCTAGGATGCGGACGTGCACACGCGAACGTCCACAGGCCGCGAGAACCCGTGACCTCCGAGATCTTCGCTGACGCGATCGAGATTGCGAATGCGTGGACGGTGGGACTCGATCTCGGCCAATTGATTGTGGACGGACTTATCCGGACCGAGGCACTCGACGTGGACGTCGACGTGATCGCGATTGGCAAGGCGTCGCGCGAGATGGCGAACGCCTGTCACGCGCAGCTCGGCGACCACGTGCTTCGAACGTTCGTCGTGACCGATGAAAAGTGGGATCCTGCCTTCGACGCCGAGGTCGTGATCGGTTCGCATCCACTGGTGAGTGACGCGAGCATCGCGGCCGGCGAGCGACTGCTTGCCTTTTTGGCAGAGCCGACGTCGGCCACTTCCACGCTCTTCCTCATCTCGGGAGGTGCGTCGAGCCTCTGCGCCATTCCCCTCCCACCACTCACCGTCTCGGACGTTCAGTTGCTGTGGGATGCCGCGGTTGAAGCAGGACTCGATATCACGACACTCAATCAACTTCGTGCCGCAACCTCGGGGATTGCTGGCGGTTTGGTACTTCGCAAGGTACGCACACCTCATTCAGCGTCGCTCATCATGGTCGACAATGTTGTCTCGGGCGAAGAGTGGGTGGCCTCGGGCCTCACCTACGACTTTCGA
>DATCFS010000291.1:0-3867 GCA_036509375.1 Acidimicrobiales bacterium | reverse complement strand
GCCGGCTTCGAGGTCGTCTACACCGGTCTTCACCAGACGCCCGAGCAGATCGTCCAGGCGGTCATCCAAGAAGATGCCGACGCGCTCGGGCTCTCGTTGCTCTCCGGCGCCCACCGCGTGCTCGTGCCGCGCGTCATTGATCTCTTGCGCGCTGAAGGTCGCGAGGACGTGTTGTTGCTGGTCGGTGGGATCATCCCCGACGACGACATCGCCGGGCTGGAAGCCCTCGGCGTGGCGCGGGTCTTCACGCCGGGCGCCTCACTCGCCGAAATTGGGACGTGGCTGGAGTCGACCCTCGACGCGAGAGAGCACCAGCACTAAATCATTTAAGTTGTCATCCGACAATCACAGTTGAAAGTAGAAGTGAATGGACCTCTTCGAGTATCAGGGTAAGCAGTACTTCGCGCGCTTCGGCATCGCCGTCTCGCCCGGTGACATCGCCGACACGGTCGACGAAGCCATTGCGGTCGCCAATCGCGTGGGCTATCCCGTGGTCGTCAAGGCCCAGGTGAAGGTCGGCGGTCGAGGAAAGGCCGGTGGCGTGAAACTGGCCGAGAACGAGGACGAAGTTCGTCGGCACGCGGGCAACATCCTCGGTTTGGACATCAAGGGCCACGTCGTGCACCGAGTCTGGATCGAGCGCTCGAGCGACATTGCGAAGGAGTACTACGCCTCCTTTACGTTGGACCGCCAGAACAAGGTGCACCTCGGGATGTTGAGCGCCCAGGGCGGCGTCGAGATCGAGGTCGTCGCGGAGCAGAATCCCGACGCGATTGCCTTTCTCTCCATTGATCCCGTGCGCGGACTCGACCTCGCGACCGCCCGGCGTTGGGTGAACGACGCCGAACTGGACGACGCGGCGCGCGAACAGGCCGCCGAACTGCTCGTGGCGCTCTACGAGTGCTACACCAAGGGCGACTGCGACCTCGCCGAGATCAATCCGCTGATCTTGACACCGGACAACAAGGTGCACGCGCTCGACGCCAAGGTGACGCTCGACGAGAACGCATCGTTTCGCCACCCCGAGTGGGAAGAGTTCCGGGCCGACGAGTTCGAGGACCCTCGCGAAAAGATGGCCAAGGAGAAGGGTCTCAACTACATCGGACTGGACGGCACGGTCGGCATCATCGCCAACGGTGCGGGCCTGGCGATGTCGACGCTCGACGTCGTCAATCAGGTCGGGGGCACCGCCGCCAACTTCCTCGACATCGGTGGCGGCGCCGACGCGGACGTCATGGCCTCGGCGCTCGAGGTCATCAACGCCGACCCCAAGGTGAAGGCAATCTTCGTCAATATCTTCGGGGGCATCACGCGCGTCGACGACGTGGCCAACGGCGTGCTCGAAGCGCTTCAGCGCGTGTCGATCAGCTCACCGATCGTGCTTCGTCTCGACGGCACGAACGCCGTCGAGGGCCGCGCGATTCTCGCCCCACATCTGAATGATGCACTAATGACCGAACCGACCATGTTGGACGCCGCCCGCCGGGCCGTCGGCCTCGCGAACGCCTAAAGGAAGAGCCATGAGCATTTTTGTAGATGAGAACACCAAGGTCATCGTCCAGGGACTGACCGGGGGCCAGGGCCGTTTCCACGGACTTCGCAACCGCGACTACGGCACCAAGGTCGTGGGCGGCGTCACACCGGGTAAGGGCGGGACCGACGTGGACGGTATTGCGGTCTTCAACTCGGTGAAAGAAGCCGTCGCGGCGACCGGCGCCACCGCCTCGTTCGTCGTCGTGCCACCGAAGTTCGCCGCCGCCGCGATCATCGAAGCGGCCGAGGGCGGCATCACCTTCATTGTCTGTATCACTGAGGGCATCCCGGCCCAGGACGAGGCGATTACGTACAACCGACTGGTCGAAGAGTTCCCCGGTGTTCGTCTTCTCGGCCCCAACTGTCCCGGCATCATCAGCCCCGGCAAGTGCAACATCGGCATCACCTCGGGCGACATTGCGTTGGCCGGCGGACCGGTCGGCATCGTCTCGCGCTCGGGCACGCTCACGTACCAGGCGCTCTACGAACTGAGCCAGCAGGGGATTGGCCAGACCACGTGCGTGGGCATTGGCGGCGACCCCGTTCCCGGCACCAACTTCATTGACTGTCTGAGCGCCTTCGAAGCAGACCCCGAAACGCTCGCCGTCATGATGATCGGTGAGATCGGTGGCTCCGAAGAGGAGCGCGCCGCCGAGTGGATCAAGGCCAACATGACCAAGCCCGTCGTCTCGTACATCGCGGGCGTCACCGCGCCGCCGGGACGAAAGATGGGTCACGCCGGCGCCATTATTTCCGGCTCCAAGGGCACCGCGCAAGCGAAGATGGACGCGCTGAGTGCCGCCGGTGTGCACGTCTGTCAGAACCCGACGGAAGCCGGCCAGAAAATGGGCGAGATCGTCAAGGCGTTGTAGCGCGTTGGCGGCTATTCGTCTCTGCGTCTTGGTCTCGGGTTCGGGGACCATCTTCGAGGCCATCGTCGAGGCCGGCATTCCCGTCGCGCTGGTCGCGACCGATCGGCCGTGCCACGCACTCACGGTCGCCGAAACGCTGCACGTACCGTCACTCTTCGTGGACCGACTGCGCTTCGGAGGTTTCAAGGACGATTTTGACCGCGAGTCTTTCACGCGTGCACTCACGGAGGAGCTCGTCGAAGAAAAGATCGATCTCGTCGCGATGGCGGGATTTGGAACCATTGTGACCGCAACATTCCACCACGCGTTCCCCGGCCGGGTCCTCAACACCCACCCGAGTCTGTTGCCCGCGTTCAAGGGTTGGCACGCCGTGCGCCAGGCCCTCTCGTCGGGCGTGGACGAGACGGGCTGCACCGTGCATATTGCGACCGAAGCGCTCGACGACGGTCCGATCCTCGCCCAACGTCGGGTGCCGATACTGAAGGACGACAGCGAAGCGTCACTGCACGAACGGATCAAGGTCGTCGAGCGGACGCTGTACCCGTGGGTGGTCGGTAGGGTGATGGCGTCACTCGGCGAGGGACTGGAACCGTCGTCGATCGCGGGCACCCTGGAGGAGGAGTAGATGAGGGCGTTACTCAGTGTGTACGACAAGACCGGGCTCGTGGCGTTCGCGAGTGGTCTGCACGCTCAGGGATTCGAACTCGTCGCCTCCGGTGGCACGGCGACGGCATTGCGCCAGGCCGGCATTGAGCACCGTGACGTCGCCGACGTGACGGGATTTCCCGAGATGCTCGACGGACGGGTGAAGACACTGCACCCGCGCATCCACGCCGGCATCCTCGCCGACCGCTCAAAGCCCGAACACGTGGCGGCCCTCTACGAGCACGACATCACCGCCATCGACCTCGTCGTCTGCAATCTCTATCCCTTTTCGTCAGATCCCTCCATTGAGCTCATCGACATCGGTGGACCGTCGATGGTGCGCGCCGCCGCGAAGAATCACGAGCACGTGGGCGTGTTGACCAGTCCCGGACAGTACGGGGCCGTGCTCGCGGAACTCAGCCAGTCCGGCACGTTGTCCGACGCGACCCGACACCAGTTGGCCCGTGCCGCCTTTGCCCACACGGCCGCGTACGACGCGCAGATCGTGGCCTGGATGGACGGGGGCGGAGCGATCGGGGAGTCTCCGCAGTCGAAGGTCGACGAAGTGCTGCCCGACACCGTGCACCTCACGCTGGAGCGCGCCAGCGTCGTTCGCTACGGCGAGAACCCCCACCAGGTCGGAGCCCGGTACCGCGTGGCGGGGACCAGCCCGTGGTGGGACGGCGTCATCCAGCACGCCGGTTCGCCACTCTCGTACCTCAACCTCTTCGACGCGGACGCGGCGTGGCGCCTGGTCCACGAATTGGCCCGCGACATTCCCAAGACGTCGGCCGTGGCGATCATCAAGCACGCCAAC
>DATCFS010000290.1:0-7865 GCA_036509375.1 Acidimicrobiales bacterium | reverse complement strand
TGGACCCGTTTGGGGATGAAAGTTCGCGTCGAGACGGCGCCACCGTGCTGCGCTTTCGCGAGCAGGCACATCTTGGGGACCGTGGACGACGCGACATCACCCAAATTCATCAAGGGGCCGGCCGCCAGGCGGAGGGCTTCGACGAAGGTGCAGACCTCGTCATTGGCTTCGATCTCCGCCGGCAACTCGTAACCAGTCAACCCCACGCTGTCGGCGGCGAGACAGACGACGGGCATACCGTTGTCGATGCAGGTCACCCGAACGCCGTTGATCTCGTCGGACGGGTGGCCCGTTGGAAGGAGCGAGCCACAGCTCGATCCCGCGATGTCGAGGAATTCAATCGCGACCGGTGCGTGCTCGCCCGGCACGCCGTCGATGTGCGTGGTTCCGTCGTAGCGCACGTGCCCATCGGGGGTCTGCACCGTCGCCACGGCCAAACTTCGCGTGTTCTCCATCCAAATCCGCACGCTGGTTGTCGCCCCCTGTACGTCGACGAGTCCCTCTTCAATGGCGAACGGTCCTACGCCCGCGAGGAGGTTGCCGCAGTTCTGATTATCCGAAACCTCGGCGCGATCGGGCCAGACTTGCAAGAAGAGATAGTCAACGTCAGCGTCGTCGCGCAGTGAGGAACGAACGACGGCAACTTTGGAGGTGAGTGGATGGCCCCCACCCATGCCGTCGATCTCTCGCTCGTCGGGTGAACCCATGGCGGCGAGTAGTACCGCGTCGCGCGTCGACGGGTCACTCGGCAAGTCGCCGGCGTGGAAGTACAGCCCCTTGGACGTGCCGCCGCGAATCACGGAACATCGAATGGCCATCTGCGAACTCACGACTCGATGCCTTCGTCGTAGACGAGACCGCGCTGCGCCAACTTCTCGCGCATCGCGTACATGTCGAGTCCGAGTTCACCGTTCGCGAGGCGTTGACGTTTGTCTTGCTCGTTCACTTCTCGGGCGCGCGACGCTTCGACGACTGCGGCGGCATTCTCGCGTCGCACGACGACCACGCCGTCGTCATCGGCAATCAGAACGTCGCCCGGTCGCACGTACGCGCCCGCGCAGACAATCGGTGTCTGGACGTTGCCCGGTGTCTCCTTCACCGTTCCTTGCGCGCTCACCGTCTTCGACCATACGGGGAAGTGCATCGTGGTCAGTTCAGCGATGTCACGTACGCCGGCGTCGATGACGAGTCCGCGCACGCCGTGAGCGGCGAGACTCGTGGCGAGAAGTTCACCGAAGTACCCGTCGTCGCACGGGCTCGTGGGCGTGACGATGAGGATGTCCCCGGGCTGCGCCATCTCGACGGCGACGTGGATCGACCAATTGTCACCGGGCGCCACTTCGCACGTTAAGGCGTTGCCGGCAATTCGCACCGGACGATAGATCGGACGAAGACGGGTCGCCAACAGTCCGGTGCGACCTTGCGCTTCGTGAATCGTGGCGACGCCGAACTGAGCGAGTGCGTCGACGATCTCCATCTCGGTGCGTGGAGTGTTTCTTACCGCTACGGCCACTGATCCTCCAAGTTTGTTCGTTGAGTTCATCGCCGCTACGTTGGCGCACTGCGACGATGTATGTCGTTCTGCGAACACACTAAGCGGAGCGCCGGTAAGTGTCGAGTACTCTGCGAGTGGCCAAGAATTGTGACCGTGTTGGTGGGAGTTTCGTGGAGTCTGTTCGCACGCAAGTTGTCATCGTCGGAGCCGGCCCGGCCGGACTCCTCCTCGGGCACCTGCTGCACGAACGTGGCATCGACACTATCGTCGTCGAACGGCGAAGCCTCGAGTACGTGCAGCAGCGAGTGCGCGCCGGTGTCCTCGAATACGGTATTGCGAACTTTCTTGAAGAATCGGGTGTCGGTGTCCGGATGCGCGCCGAAGGCCTGGTCCATCACGGCATTGAATTTCGCTTCGAAGGCGTGTCACACCGCATCGCGCTGAGCGAACTGTACGAGGGCCGTGCGATCACCGTCTACGGTCAGCAAGAAGTCGTGAAAGACCTGATCAGCGTACGTCGCGAGTACGACGCGCCGCTCTTCTTTGACGCCGAAGTCCTGACGATCGAGGGCCATCTCAGCGATCACCCGTCGGTGCACGTCTCGCGCGAGGACGGCGATATGACGATCACGGCCGACTACGTCGTTGGTTGCGACGGAAGTCATGGCGTCTCGGTGGAGTCGGTGCCGCGCGGCTATCTGCGTCGGTACGAGCGCGTCTATCCCTTCTCGTGGCTCGGCATTCTCGCCGAGGCGCCGCCCGCAACCGAGGAACTTATCTACTGTCGTCACGCACGGGGCTTCGCGCTCTACTCAATGCGATCGCCGACCCTTAGTCGTCTCTACCTCGGCGTGCGTCCCCACGAGACACTCGACGCCTGGTCCGACGATCGCATCTGGGAAGAGTTGACAACTCGTTTGGCAACTGATCGCACTGCGGACATTTCGCGCGGCAATATTGTCGAACGCGGCATTACCGGTATGCGTAGCGTCGTGATCGCCCCGATGCGCTACGGACGGATGTTGCTCGCTGGCGACGCGGCGCACATCGTGCCCCCGACGGGCGCGAAGGGTATGAACCTTGCGCTCGCCGACGTGCGACTGCTCGCACCGGCCCTCGCCGCACGACTGACGAGCGGTGACGAAACACTGTTGAACTCCTATTCGGACAACAGTCTTCGCCGAGTGTGGCGGGCCGAGGAGTTCTCCACCTACATGACCCAAATGCTGCACCCCCATCCAACCGATGACTTTGAGAACGGCGTGCAGACCGCTCGACTTCGTCAAGTCATTGAGTCCCACGACGCAGCACGCGCTTTGGCGCGCAACTACGTCAACCTTTCCAGCGTGTGAGGCTAGAAGGGATAGAAGGCAACGTCGGCCTGCGCCGTGACCCACTGCGTTTCGGTGTAGGCGTCGAGGTTCGCGAGTCCGCCCATGCGTGAGCCGTTGCCACTGTCACCGACGCCGCCAAAGGGGATCGTTGCTTCGTCGGCCGGCGTGGCATCGTTGATATGAATGGCGCCGGTCGGGATACGACTGGCGAGTTCGAGGGCGCGGAGCCCGTCACCGGAAATGATGCTGAGCGAGAGTCCGTAGGGCGAACCGGACGCCATGGCGACCGCCTCGTCGAGTGACGAGTACGACACGACCGGTGCCACGGGCCCGAAAACCTCCTGGTGGTAGGCCGACGACGTGACGGGCACGTTCGTCAACACGGTTGGTCGGTAGAACAGCTCTTCGAACGTCCCACCGGCGGCCAAGGTCGCGCCGGCGGCGACCGAGTCGGTCACCATGGCGTGGACGCGGTCGCGTTGCGTGGCGTCAATCAGCGGACCCAGGGCGACTTGGCCGCTCTTGGGATCGCCGACGGGAAGGTGGTTGGCATGCTCGACGAGCAGTCCGGCGTAGGCGTCGGCGACCTTGGCGTCCACGATGTGGCGCCCGGTCGTCATGCAGATCTGACCCTGGTGCATGAACGAGCCAAAAGCGCCCACGACGGCCGCCTTTTCGAGGTCGGCGTCATCCATAACGATCATCGCCGAATTACCGCCGAGCTCGAGGTGCACGCGCTTGAGGTGCTGCGCCGCGAGTGAGCCAACGGCCCGACCGGCCGCCGTCGACCCGGTGAAGGCAATGATGCGAACGACGGGATCCTTCACGAGCGCTTCGCCGACGTCGGCTCCTCCGGGCAACATCGAGAAGACGCCGGCCGGAACGCCGGCCTCTTCGAGGACGCGTGCGAGTACGACCCCACCGCACACCGCGGTACGTGGATCGGGCTTCAAGATCACCGCGTTGCCGAGCGACAACGCCGGTGCGACCGAGCGAATCGAGAGAATGAGAGGGAAGTTGAAGGGCGCGATCACCCCAACGACACCCGCCGGCACACGTCGCGAGAAGCTGAGCCGGGGCATTTCACTGCGAAGGATCTCGCCCGTCGGGTGCGACGCAATGGCCGCCGCCTCGAAGCACTCCTCGGCGGCGGTGTGCACTTCCAGCCCGGCCTTAGGCCCAATGCCACCTGATTCGCGCACGATCCACGTCGAGATCTCCTCGGCGTGGTGGTTGAACAGGTCACCGGCCTTTCGAAGTACGGCTGCTCGTTGGCTGTAGGGGAGAGCGGCCCATTCGCGCTGTGCTTCACTGGCGCGCTTGGAGGCAACCGCGACGTCGTCAACGGACGCCCGTCCGTACTTGCCCAATACGTCACCGGTCGCCGGTTCCGTGACGGGCGCGTCGCCGGCGCCACCCTTTACCCATTCACCAATAAAGATCTTCGATTGCCAACTGTTCGTGTCCAAGAGCGACATGCGGTATTCCTTCCGAGTTTGGGTGCAAGACTGTTGACGTCTTAGCACACGCAATGATGAGAATCACGGGCGTGCGCGACGACGTCGTCGTGCGCACTGTCGCCTTTCGTCGATTGTTCGCTCGTCGAGAATTGATTGACGGCGTCTTCACATCGCACCTTGATGCCGTCGCCGACGAGAGGGCGATGTCGTCGATGGGCGAAGGGGAGAATTCCTGACACCGATGCGTCCGCATTGCGAACATGGCAGACGTAAATGGTAAAAGTCCTGAAAAGATGTTGAAGGTAATTCGAAGCGAACGGGTCGTAGTGTGATAAAAAACACCAAGGTTTTCTATAGGGGGAGTGACAATGGGGAATGAAGAATCCGTCGTGAGTGGGTCGCAAGAGAGAACCATTCCCGGTTGGGGCAGCGTCGAATTCGGTCGCCGACTCGGACTGAAGGCCATGGGCGCCACAGCTCTCGCCGGCGGCATCGCGGCCCTGGCCGACGCCTCCGCAGCGGCCGCGGCAACGAAGTCAGGAACCATCAAGATTGGCTACGTGACGCCGTCGACCGGTGCACTGGCCGACTTCGCCGGACCGGACAAGTTTGTGCTCAGTTTGATCCGGGGCTCGAGCCAATTCGCCAAAGGCATCACGCTCGGCAAGAAGAAGTACAAGATCGAAGTCATTGTCAAGAACAGTCAGTCCGACCCTTCGATCGCCGGTCAAGTCGCCACCGAACTGATTCAGTCGAGCGGCGTCGACCTCATCGTGACGAGTTCGGCGCCCGAGACGACGATCCCCGTGAGCGTCGTGTGCGAAGGCGCCGGCGTGCCGTGTCTCTCGACGGTCTGTCCGTGGGAAGCGTGGTGGGGTGGCTTCACCGGCAACTCCATTGGACCGGCCGGCAATGCCGTTGGCACACCGCCGGAGTTCTGCAGCATGTTCTTCTTTGGAGTCCCGGAGTTCGTGGAGTGCTTCTTGCCCATGTGGGACAAGGTGGCGAAGACCACGAACGCCAATCGCGTGTACGCGGGCATGTTCCCAAACGACTCGGACGGCAACGCCTTTCGTGCGGCGTGGCCTCCCACGCTCGGCGCCATCAATGGCTCGGCGCCCGCGTGGACCTTCGTCGACGGCGGTGCCTACACCGACTTGACGGCCGACTACACGACGATGATTCAAACATTCAAGACCGGATCGGGTGGAAAATCGTGCGACTTCTTCATCAACTGCCCGTTGCCACCGGACTTCAACACGTTCTGGAAACAGGCCAGCCAACAGGACTGGAACCCGAAGCTCGCCACCGTCGCCAAGGTCATGTTGTTCCCGACCGACGTATACGCACTCGGCGACCTGTCCAACAACGTCGCGACCGACTGCTGGTTCGCACCGAACGCTCCCTACAAGTCATCGCTGACGGGCATGACGGCCAGCACGTTCGCCGCCAACTATCAGAAGGTGACCAAGCAACAGTGGGTGCAGTCAATGGGTTCGACCTATTCGCTCTTTGAGATTGTCATCGAGGCCCTGAAGAAGGTGAAGAATCCTCACGATCGAAAGGCCGTGGCGAACGCACTGAAGCAGGTGAACTATGACGGCATCTGTGGTCCACTCAACTTCTCGGCGAAGTCAAACCCCGCGAAGGGCGTGGGCATCATCAAGCCGGTCGGTATTCAGTGGAAGCCCGGTTCAACCGAATTGGTCGGTCACAAGAAGTTCGCGTGGTCGCCGTGGGTTGTTGACAACACGCTCAACAAGCACATTCCGTTGCAGGCGACGCTCGAGCCCACCAACGCTTAGGAACCAATAGGTTCATGCCGCTTCTACAGCTGGAAGGTGTCTCCAAACGCTTCGGACAGGTTGTCGTCGCCGAAGGAATCACCTTCCAGTTGGAGGAGGGTTCGTCAGTCGGCGTCGTCGGACCTAACGGCGCCGGGAAGACCTCGATGTTCTCCATCATCTCGGGCGACATCAAGCCGGACGAGGGCGTCCTTCGATTTGACGGTGTTGATCTTCACCGGGTGACCAGCGCGCAACGTTGTCGGATGGGGATTGGGCGTACGTATCAAATACCTCAGCCGTTCGAGCACATGACGGTCTTCGAGAATGCGCTCGTCGCCGCGCAGCAGGGCGCTCGGGTCCGCGGCGTCGAGAGTTACGAGAAGGCGTTCGCGTCGCTCGAGCGCGTGGGCCTGTCGCAGTTGGCCAATCGACCGGCCGGTTCGCTGGCGCTGCTCCATCGCAAACGACTCGAACTCGCGCGCGCCCTCGCGACCAGTCCGCGAATCCTGCTGCTCGACGAGATTGCCGGTGGGCTCACCGACGCCGAAGTCGTCGAACTGTCAGCGGTCATCAAGGACCTCCAGGGCGACGGCGCCACGATCTTTTGGATCGAGCACGTGGTGCGGGCCCTCCTTTCCACGGTCGACCGCCTGCTCTGTCTCGCCAACGGCGCGCTCGTCGCTGACGGTGACCCGCGCGAGGTCCTCGCATCCGAGGCCGTTCGCTCGGTCTACCTTGGGGGCAAGATCATCAACGAGAGCGGCGTCTTGTGAGCGAATCGACCAACGGCGACCATCACCGCCAACCGCTCCTCGACGTCGCTCATCTCGTGGTCCACCACGGGCAACTCTGCGCCGTTGACGACGTCTCGTTCAGCGTGGGTGCGGGCGAAGTGCTGGCGGTCATCGGCGCCAACGGCGCGGGGAAATCAACACTGCTTCGAACGATCGCCGGCCTGCAGAAGGCCACGAGTGGCACCATCGTCTACGAAAGCCACGACATCGGAAAGTTGGCGGCCTATCGCCGCGTTCGCGCCGGTATTTCACTCGTTCCTGAGGGGCGCCGGCTCTTTCCCTCACTCACCCTCGAGGAGAACATTCAGGTCGGCGCGCAAAAGGCCGGTCCCGGTCCCTTCAATATTGCCTACGTCTACGAGCTCTTCAATTGGATGAAGGAGCGTCGAAATCAAAGTGTTGGACAACTCTCGGGGGGCGAACAACAGGCCGTCGCCATTGCGCGCGCCCTGGTCGCCAATCCAAAAGTCCTCTTGATTGATGAGGTCTCGCTCGGCCTGGCCCCCATCGTCATCGAGCGAATCTACGAGTTCATCCCCAACATCGTGAGCCAGGGCATTGGGGTCTTGTTGGTGGAACAGGACGTGAGTCAGGCGCTCCAGGTCGCGACGAAGGTGCACTGCCTCTTGGAGGGCAAAACGTCGCTGGTCGGCGCCCCGACCGATCTCAGTCCGGCCGATATAGAGCGAGCCTACTTCGGTTCGGACCTCAGCCACGACGTCAAAGGGGGGGCGTGAGCACCATCATTCAACAGATCTTGATCCCCGGCGTCCTCATTGGTGGTTTCTACGCCCTCTTCGCTTGCGGGCTCTCGCTCATGTTCGGCGTGATGAGGATTATCAATCTCGCCCACGGCGACATGGCGGTCGTGGCCGGGTACGTAGCCGTCTTCGTCGCGCCGAAGTTCCACATTGCCGAAGTCTGGGCCTTTCTGCTCGTCGTGCCGCTCTTCGCGCTGGTGGGCTACATCGTGCAACGCACGTTGCTGCAAAAAG
>DATCFS010000289.1:0-3409 GCA_036509375.1 Acidimicrobiales bacterium | reverse complement strand
CACGTTGGCGACCATGGCGCCGAGCACGACGTAGGAGAGATGCCACGCGGTGTAGGGAGGATGCAGCACGGCACGAAGATCGCGCCACGTGCTGTGACGACCGGTTGCGTAAAACGCCGGGCCTTCGACGCTCTTAGACATCACCCTCTTTAGTTCCCCACATCACGATGCCGCCCCCGAGCGACATTGGCTGCACGTGCACGTCCGTCATGCCCGCGGCCTTCCAATAACCAACGGTCGCATCGACTGGGTGGCGACGGTAGTGGCCATCGATATTAGGACCGAGGAAACGACCAACTTCGTACCACTCGCGGCCACCGGTAATCAGACCACCGAGCGGGAGCACCCACCTCGTGTAGCACCACCACATTCC
The DNA here is from genome assembly GCA_036509375.1 of Acidimicrobiales bacterium. GTDB lineage: Bacteria > Actinomycetota > Acidimicrobiia > Acidimicrobiales > RAAP-2 > RAAP-2. Next base: position 3,036 of record DATCFS010000289.1, on the reverse strand, counting down.
CTTCCAAAACCGGTTCTGGGGCACGTAGAACTCCATGCCCGCGAGACGACCACCCGGTTTCAGCACGCGGGCGAGTTCGGCCAACGTCGCGGCCGGGTCGTCAACGTAACGAAGCAGGTACGTGAAACTCACCGCGTCAAAGGTCGCGTCGGCGAACGGCAGTTCCTCGGCTCGACCCTGGACCAGATGAACGCCGGTTTCGGAGCGTTTGGCCAACTTCTGTCGCGCCCCTTCGAGCATTCGCCCGTTCAGGTCAATGCCGGTGATCTCGGCACCGGTCGCCGCGCGAAGTGCCAAGGCGACACCCGCGGTGCCGGTCGCGACGTCCAGCACGAGGTCGCCGGGTCCGGCCACGATCTTGTCAACCGTGGACGCGCGCCAACGACGATCTTGACCCATGGAGAGGAGATAGCCCAACGCGTCGTAACGCTTCGGCAATCCGTTGAACAGCTCGGTGGCGAATTCGTTGGGGTTGGTCCCGAGACCTTGTGACATCATCGTCCTTCTTCTTTTTGGCACTTTACGCGTTTCGTACCAACGCCACGACAACAGTCCGCTGCTTCCTTCGCTTCACGTAGACGTGAGCGAACGACTGTGCCACGACCTCAAGTGGTACGTAGGACGTCACACAATGGATTGATGGCGTCGAATGCGCCGCCTCGTATCTCGTTCCACCAGATTCCAAGGAAACTCTCGGATCGGTCGAGGCAGAAGTCGATTCACGACTCGAAGCCCCACCTTGATCCGCTCGAATCGCCGCTGTCGGCGCGGCGACCACGCGAGCCCGAGTTGGTCACGAAAGAGCGGCGGAAGGAATCCCGTGGTGAGAAAACGGTGAGCCGGGCCGAGGATGCGGTCGAGCGGAAACGGTAGAAACCGAAGTGATGCGAGTCCCAGGAGATATCCGCGAGTGACCTCATCGAACGTCACCTCACCCAGTGATGCACGCCACAACTCCTCGTAGTCGCTCGGCGTCGCCGGCCACATGTCGATCGGAACCTGCAGAGTTGTTGCGAACCGACTGCTCATGGCCAGTAGTGCACTCAGTTCTTCCTCGTTGGGAGGCCCGTGAAGAAAGGACACAGCGTCGATAACTCCGCGATGCATACACGCGGCCACCCACCGCTGCAGTTCGGGGCTGAACGTATCGAAAGCAACTGTGCTCTCGTTGCCTTTGTTCGCCCGTCGATGTTGCGTGCTCACTTGCGAGCGCATAACACTTCGTTCGTGATCGGTGCCGAAGAGGGCGATCATGATGAACGCGAGCGTCGTCCTCGTCCTCTTCACGGGGTGCTTCGCGAGCGCACCGCTGTCAACGGAACTATGGGCAATGGCGTGACCAATCGGAAGCCGTGAAAGCTGCATGATCACGTTGGCACCAGCCGGTGCGAGCGCCATGCCAGAAATCAGTCGACGGCGAGTCTTCTGCTCACCGAGCGACGCCAGCGCCGACGACCGATCGTTCGGATCGGTGGTCAACTGACCTCGTTATTCGAACGTTTCGTCACAGGCAAATCGTACTGACCGCCCCGTTGAATGTCTGCCCGAAACTCCGCACGCGCACGACGACCGTGTCGCGCAACGCCGTTGGTCGACCGTGGGGCTCGGCTCTTCGTCGCGCACGGTACTCTCGCTGTGAGAAACAGCTCAGCGGAGCCCCACGAGAAGGATGGTCATTCGAACGTGATCAAGACTCCCTCTTCGCTCCTCACCGACCGTTACGAGCTGAGCATGCTCGACGGTGCGCTGGCCTCAGGCGTCATTGACGCCAAGGCGACGTTCGAGGTCTTTACTCGCTCTCTCGCCAACGGCTATCGCTACGGCGTCCTCGGTGGCACCGGACGACTCCTCGACGAACTCGCGTCTTTTCGATTCGACGACTCGACCATCTCGTGGTTAGTGACGAACAACATTGTCGGCTCTTCGCTGGCGTCCTATCTCGCCAACTACCACTTCGCGGGTGACGTCTTCGGCTACCTCGAAGGTGAGGTCTTCACCGCGCACTCGCCCGTACTTCGAATTGAGGGCCGCTTCGCCGATATCGTGCTCGAGACTCTGGCACTTTCGATTCTCAATTACGACTCCGGTGTCGCCACCAAAGCCGCGAGAGTCGTGCACGCGGCCGGTGGTCGACGCCTGATCGAGATGGGGTCGCGGCGAACCAATGAAGATGCGGCGGTCGCGGCCGCGCGCGCGGCGTACATCGCCGGTTTCGACGCCACCAGTAATCTCGCCGCCGGACTCCTCTACGGCGTGCCGACGGCCGGGACGGCGGCCCACGCCTTCATTCTCGCGCACGCCAGCGAACGTGACGCCTTTGAGGCTCAAGTTGGCGTGCAGGGGCCGGCCACGACGCTGCTCGTTGACACCTTCGACACGGAAGCCGGCACGTTGCTCGCGCTCGAGGTCGCGGGCGGCGAACTCGGCGCGATCCGCATCGACTCGGGCGACATGGTCAACTCATCGCAGCGATCGCGCAAACTGATGGACGAACGCGGAGCGACGAACGTCAAGATCACGCTGACCGGCGATCTCGACGAATACGCAATCGCTGAGTTGCTGGCACGCGACGCCGCTGTCGACACTTTCGGCGTGGGCACCAAACTCGTGACCGGCTTCACACCGCCCGGCTTCGTGTTCAAGCTGGTCGCCATTGAAGATGGTCACGTCATGCGCCCCGTCGCCAAACGTTCAGTCGGAAAACTATCGACCGGCGGTGCCAAAGATGCGTTCCGACGACTGTCGAATGGTGTGGCGACGACGGAGTTGGTCGTCGTGCGCGGTGTCGAGGATGAGCGCACCGTTGGCTCGCGACGTCTCACCCACCACCTCGTTCAAGACGGCAGCGCCGTAATTGACACGTCGGCGACGGCCGCGAGACAACACGCCGCCGTCGCGATTGCCGAACTACCCGATGACGCATTCAGTCTCACAATCGACACACCAATTCTCGTCACCGAACTGGTAACCGGCGAGCGAGATGACTGAAGCTGCGCGTCCCACATCGGCCATCATCGTCGTCGATCCGCAACCTGA
>DATCFS010000288.1:0-5664 GCA_036509375.1 Acidimicrobiales bacterium | reverse complement strand
TCTTCTTGGCGTCCTTCACGCTCTTCTTGGCGTCCTTCACGCTCTTCTTGGCGTTCTTCACACTCTTCTTGGAGTCTTTGACGTTCTTCTTGGCCTCTTTGATCTTTTTCCGGTCCTTCTTCACTGTCCGCTCCAATCACCGAACGAGCGCCACAACGGCAACGTCCTCGTTATTCCACTGTATGGCCAATACGAATTCGTTGCTCCCGAACGGAAATGTGACGATCTGAACCATTTGCCCCCGTCGCGCGTAGAACTAGGGAAGTGAATTGCGGTCAGCAACCATACTGAGAGAGGAGAGTGATGGGAATGGCATCGACCAACGAACAGACGCCGTCCGACGAAGCTCTCCTCGCGGGAATGGCGTCGGGTGACGAGTCCTCCACGGTCGCGTTCGTTCGTCGTTACCAGCGTCGAGTGTTCGGACTGGCGGTCGGGATTCTGAGCGACCGCGGGGCCGCCGAAGACGTCGCGCAGGAGGCGCTCTTTCGAGCGTGGAAGCACGCCCCCATCTTCGACACTCGACGCGGCTCCGTCGAGAATTGGGTGCTCACCATCACGAGGAATCTCTCAATCGACGCCCTGCGCAAGCAGCGTTCCATTCCCACCGATCCCGACCAACTCGTGGCACTCGCGAAAGCCTCCCAGGGGACCCCGATGGAGGACGCCGTCGCCATGAAGTCGCTCAGCGCCGTTATTCTGAGCGCACTCGACGACATACCCGAAGAGCAACGTCGCGCCGTGGTACTCGCCTCCCTTTACGGACGCACCGCGCAGGAGGTCAGCGTAATCGAGTCAATCCCCTTGGGCACCTCCAAGACCCGAATCCGCGCCGGACTGTTGAAGCTGCGCGCAATCCTCGCGAGTGACGTGGAGGAGTTCCGATGACCGATTTCCTGCAGCACTCCCACGACGACTATCGAAACGATCTGCCCGAATTCGCACTGGGCATCCTGGACGGCCGCCAACGTGCCGCCCTACTCGCCCACCTCGAAACGTGCCCCGAGTGCACGCAAATGGTGCAGGAGTTAACCGACGCCTCCGACGCGCTGCTGCACGTGCCCTCGGGCGCGGAGCCGCCCCTCGGCTTCGAATCCAGGATCATTGACCGCATCCGCAGTTCGCAACCGACTCCGAGTCGCTGGGCGCTTCGCAGTTGGTCGTCGCTCGCCGCGGCTGCCGCACTGGTGCTCGTGTCCTTCGGTCTCGGTTGGGTGGTCGATCGCGGGGTCAGTCACTCCCCAGCGGCCAATTCGGTGGCGCTTTCCAACATGGACCAGCGCAATCTGGAGCTGAACGGACACAACGTCGGCTCGGTCGTCGCCTACCGTGGTTCGCCGCCATGGATGTTCGTGACGCTCGACGCACCCGCGACGGTCTCGAGTGTTCGTTGCACCGTGGTCACCACGACCGGGGCGCGACAGTTCGTTGGAACGTTCGCGTTGAAGAACGGCGAGGGTTCGTGGGGAACCTCGCTTCCCGTCGCATTCACCTCGGTGCGCAACGTGCAACTGACCTCATCGAGCGGCGCCGTCGTTGCGAATCTCGCCGCGTCCACCTGGAGCTATCCACCCTCTACCCACTAGCGCCACCCGTCGTCGCACCCGAGTGCGACGGCAAACGGCGCTCGCGATCACTGACGAAGGTAATTCGCGCAATCCCTCGCGACAGAGTCGCCGTACTACTAGAAGGAACGACCACTTCTAGGAGACGCCATGCCCATCATCCCCGCCAGACCTGGGAGGCCAACGAACGGAACCACAAAGCTCGTTCGACGGGCGGCCAGTGTGCTGCTCGTTGCCTCCATCGGTGTCGCCGGCGTCGTCGCACTCGCTGGCGCATCGTCGCCGCGGATTGTGAAGGGCAACATCGCCGGCTTCAACGGCGTCCTCGAGAATCCCCAGCACCGGGCCTACTACCTCCTTACGTCAGAACGAGGCGGCACGCTGCACTGCACCACGTCGTGCGAGTCCGCGTGGTTCCCCCTGCTCGTCGGTTCGAAAATGAAGTCGGTCTCGTTGGGATCGGGCGTTGAGGGAAAGATCGGTTTTGTGAAGCGCACGGCGTCGCTGAAGCAGGTGACCTACAACGGCTATCCGCTGTACGTGTTCTCCGAGGACCGCGCCAACCAGTCGAAGGGTGAAGGCATCAACGCCTTCGGCGGTACGTGGTACCTCGTGAACGCCGCCGCACGCTCCCGTGCCACGACCAAAGTGACGAAGCCACTCAGTGGCACGCCCACGACCACGAGGCCGGTGACGACCTCGACGAAACCGGCGACCACGACGACCAAGCCCGTCACGACCACCACCAAGCCCGCAACGACGACGACCAAACCGGCGACCACGACGACCATGCCCGCCACGACCACTTCCGCACCGGCGGGCGGCGGCACCGGGTTCTAGCTGGCGGTCACCGTTCGGCGACTGAGCATCGCGGCAGCGACGACTCCCGCGAGGGTGAAAAAGCCGATAATCAGCATCACGCCGTGTTGGAACGTGACGAGTGGATTGGTCGCATTGAGATTCGTGAGAATCGCAATGAGTCCCGCGACGCCGAGCACGGTGCCGATTTGGCGCGCCATGTTGAGGACCCCACTTCCGGTACCGAAGCGCGCCGGCGGTATTGACGCGGACCCGGCACCGAGGAGCGATGGAATGGTGAGTCCGACGCCGATACCACCGAGCAACTGTGCCGGGAGCAGATGCGTGGCGTACGCCGAATGGATTTGAATCTGTGAGAGCCAGAGGACCTGAGCCGCGACGTTGACGGCGCATCCGAGCACCGCCACGCGGCCGGCCGAGCCCCACTTTGTGATCAGGCGCGGACCGACGATGCGCGCGAACGGGAGGACCATGAGAGGTCCGGGCGCAATGGCCAAACCGGCTTCGAGGGCGCTGAAGTGCCAGACGCCGGTCAAGAACTCCACCGTGTTCAACACGAAGGCCCCAAATCCGGCGTAGTAGAGCACCGAGGCGATCGTCGCCCCGTTGAAGGAACGCGACTGGAGCAGGACCAGATCGACGACGGGTGCCGCGTGACGGGCCGAACGAGTGAAGACGCCCACGGCCGACGCCACGCTCACGAGAAGGAGTCCAATGAAGTCTCGCGATCCCCAACCCCACTCCGGGGCCCTCACGAGCGCGAAGGCCAGTGCACCAACCGACAGCGCGACGAAGGAGGCGCCGAGCATGTCGGGTCGGGCGGTCACCGACTCATCCCTACTCTCGGGCAGCACCTTGAAGGCGAGCAGTACCGCAACGACACCGATCGGGATGTTGATCCAAAAGACCCAGCGCCACGACAGCTCCACGAGAAATCCGCCGATCACCGGTCCGAGCGCTGCTCCCAGCGCCGCGAACGCGGACCACGTGCCGATCGCTTGCGCGCGCTGGGGCCCGGGAACCGCTGCGAGCAGCAACGACAGCGACGCCGGCACCATCATGCCGGCACCGATGGCCTGGAAGGCGCGTGCCGCAATGAGTTCGCCAACGCCCGGTGCCAGTGCGCAGAGCACGGAGCCAAGGGTGAAGACCACGAGACCGGCAACGAACATGCGACGTCGCCCAATGCGGTCGGCCCAACGACCGGCCGGGACGAGCACCGCCGCGAACATGATCGAGTAGCCGTTGAGGATCCACGACAGAGAACCGATGTTCGCACCGTGGAAGTCTTTGCTGATGTACGGGAAGGCGAGATTGACGATGAAGAGGTCGAGGCTCGACATGAAGATGGCGAGTGACAGCACTCCGACAATCATCGAAACCCTGCGCTTCGAGTAGCCCTGACCCGGCGCATTCGCTGTCGACACCGTCTCTACGCTCATTCCTGCCTCCTAGTAAGTTCGATATCTGGACGTACCCTAACATGCGTGGGTGGTGTACGTCCAGTATTCAAACTCACTGCTACGATTGCTCTATGACTACTTCCTCCACGCAACCTCGCAACTGTTCGGTGGCGCGCACCCTCGAGATCGTCGGCGAAAAGTGGGCGCTGCTGGCCGTGCGCGAGGTCTTCCTCGGCAATCGCCGCTTCGATGAAATGGTGCGAAAGACCGGGGCGCCGAGGGACACGATGACGGCTCGCCTGAAAACCCTCGTCGCCGCAGGCGTCCTCGAACGTCGACCGATTTCGGAGCACCCGCCACGTTTTGAGTACCGTCTGACGCAGGCCGGTCTTGATCTCTACCCGGTCATTGTGTCCCTCATGCAGTGGGGTGACACCTACTTGAGTGGGGGCGGCGAGCGTCCGATGACCCTCACCCACCACTGCGGTCATCCGCTCGGTTCGGTGACGGTGTGTGCCACGTGCGGCGAAGTGGTGAAGGCCCGCGACGTACGGGCCACTCCCCTCAGCGAACGAGAGGCCGTTCCTTCGACGTAGCGGACGAACGACCTTCGTCTCATGACGCCGTTAGTCAGCGAGTCCAAAGACTTCGCTCTTGGGCACGCCGTTGGCGCTCCAGTGAAAGGTTGCCCGCGAGTACAACGGGCCGTACTTCTTCGTGAGCACGACCTTGCTGAGCGAGACCGACGCCGCGTAGCGGATCCACTTACCCGACACGCAGTTCGGCGTGCAGTCATTCTGGCGAAGAATGCCGTGGCCGGTCGCCGACGTCGAGGTCCAGGTGGACCATTGCATCGCCACAAATCCGGCGTTCGCGTCACCGCAGCTAAGCAGGTAGTTCGACGGCCTCGTCGCCACGTGCATGCTGCACGTGAGTAGATGAGTTGAGAGAGCTGGCGTCGCGGCGCCGGCCGGTGCGGCCGAAGTGGCGACGACCGAGAGCGGCGCCATTAGAAGTGCGACGCTCAAAAGTGCGGTTGCTCGAGAATTTCTATGCTTCATGACGATCCTTCATTCTTCCGTTGTTGAGCCTCCGCCCTGAAACTCTATGTCCGGCCCGTCGCAATTCTTTCGAACACTTTCGGTCGCCGTTACGAGCGACGGTGTGGCCGCGCTCACGTCGTGTTTCGCACGTTCTAGGGTGACGACGCGTGACGCAGTGCGCCCACGCCTTCCTTCACGCCGTACACCACGATCACCATGCCGGCGAGTGGGTCGGCCCACCACCAACCAAGTCCGGCATTCAGCACGAGTCCAATGAGGACGGCGGTCGCGAGGACTCCGTCGACGAACGTGACCCGGCCTTCGGTCACGAGCACTTCGTTGCCGAGTTCGGCCCCCGTTCGCGCTTTGCCTCTCGCGAGAACGAACATCACCGCGGCGCTCAACGCCGTCCACACGATGCCCAGAACACTGTGGCGAGGGTGATATCCAATCGCCAGCACGATCACGCTTTGGACACCTAAATAGCACGCGAGCACCAGGAATGCAACACCGATGAGTCGCAATGCGCGTATCCGACGTGCACCCGCAACGTCACGAAGTTCCCAGAGAACGACAGTGCTGGCACCAATCTCGATCAGTGAATCAAGTCCGAATCCGGCGAGAGCCACTGAACGCGCCGCGAGCGCCGCCCACGTCAATATGGCGATCCTGTCATTCCTGGACATGGGTGCCTCTGGCGCGCAGCTCGGCACACGCTTCGCGGCGGCTGTGGAAAGCATCGCACATGAGCGGTTCAAGCAGGCCTTTATCCGCGCCAACGCCCGCGACGCGCTGCCCACGCCGCAGGTGGATGCGCGCTTCCCGGTGATCCCG
>DATCFS010000287.1:0-8342 GCA_036509375.1 Acidimicrobiales bacterium | reverse complement strand
CTCCGATAGCGATTACGCCATTGTTCGCGAGCGCGTGAACGAAGGTCTCTGCGTCATGGGACTTCGGTTCTCAGGTGACATCAAGTCGCCGCGGGATCGATTCGAACGCCTGCACCACGAACTCGGGGACAATTTCCTCGGTGTTGAGATTGACTCGTCCGCCTCGAATCCCTGGGGTTATAAAAAGGCTGCTCACTCGGTCTTAACAGAGGACTACTCCGACACCGAGAGATCGCCAACGCGCATTGCACTCGACCAGGTCCTCCATTTTTTCGAAACCTCGCTCGGCGTCGAATCAGCACCGCCGATCGAGCCGTAGAGGCCATAGAGCAGTGCCGACTACGTGGGGCGTCACGCCAAAGCAGTCCCTCGAGGCGACGTGCCGTTCGATTGGGCGAGCGTCGGTCGTCGCACAGTGCGTGGCGATCTTGAACGGCGTCGAGGCAGATCCCCCGTTTCTCGCGGTACTCGCGGGCCCCGCGTCGCGCGCAGTCCTCGACGGACGGATCGGTGGTCTCAACGGTTACTGGCCCGAGGTGTGGGCAGCCCGCGGACTCCTGCACGTCTGGGACGACGACGCGGTCGAAGCAATCATCGCCACCGCGGCCGACCCGTCATGGCGGGTACGCGAAATGTCGGCCAAGGTGATTGCGCGCCATCGTGTGTTGCCCGCGATTGACGCGGTAATGGTCCTCCTCAACGACCAGAATGCGCGTGTGCGTGCCGCAGCACATCGTGCGTTCGAGACAATTACCGACGAAGAGTGATCGTCGACGTTCTCAACGATCAGGGAAACGAGATCTCGGTGAGTTGACTGGCGATAAGGGCTCGATCCTCCTCGTCCGCAATCGCCTCGACCAGGCGACCGGCGAGTGCATTCCACTTGGCGAACTCTTCGGCGTTCCCGGCGCAGGCGTACGCGCGGGCCACTCCTTCGGCGGTTGAGGCGACCAACCAATCGGGCGAGTCGCCGTCTTGGGCCGCGTCGTGGGCGCGGTGGGCGTACTCCAGCGACAGTTCGGGCGCACCAACGACGCCGGCCGCTCTCGACACCATCCAGTCGCCGATGATCCACTGTTCATCGGTCCCAGCTTCCAGCCAGTGGTAGCGAGACGCGAATGCCGTGGTGAGCAACTCCACGTCATCGTCGCTCGAGCGCGATTCCAACTCCAGAATCTCCCAGCACCGGTTGTACAGCTCGGTCGCCAATGTACGGTCGTTCGGTTCAGTCACGGGCCGATTGTATAGCGAGAGAAGTCGACTACGACAACTCGCGCAGTGACGAAGCGTCCTCCACCAACTGGAACCAAATCAGCACGACGGGCGTCTGGTCGACAATCACCTCTCCTTCGCCCGTCCAAAATCGCCGATGACCATCGCGCCACCCCTCAATGGATTCGTCCCCCTCGCCGTCGGCCTGAGCGAACTCGAATGGAACATCCGCAAACGCCAGGACGTCGACGCGCACGACCGCTACCGAGGCAATCGGTTGCATCGCATCGTCAACGAGCGCGAGCAGTTCGCCCACCGTCTCGATCATTTCGTTCTCGGCGGCGTAGTAGTGCACGAGGCCGGCCGTCGCACGTTTCTCTCCACGGAGTATCAAGGCGTTAAGACGCTGACGCATCTCGCCGGGCGTTCCGATCTCCAACGAGCGCCGACCATTCACTATGGGGATTGGCATTCGAGTTCCCTCAACGAACGAAGTTGGCACCCCACAGTACGCCTTCGCACGCCTTGAGGGCCGGCCGAAGGCCGTGCTAAACATCATTGGTGCCAATGCCCCCCTCCGCGCGATTGCGCGCCGTGATCGTTCTTTTTTTCGCAACGCTCACGTTCGTCGTGACGGGCGTGTCCCTCTCAGGAGCATCAACCTCTCGGACATCGACGGCGCAGCCGTGTTCGGGTACGAACCTCAAGACTGATGTCCAGATCAATCGTTGCCTCAGCAAAACGATTCTCAATCTGGACCGCCGAATGTCGAGTGCCGTCGCGACCGAATCGAAGTACCTCGGAGCAAAGTCGAAAGTTCAGGATCTGCGAATAGAAGAGAACGCTCAGTTAGCGTTCGCGAAGTACGCGCACGACGAATGCACGGCGCAGACCAATCCCTATTCGTCGGGAACCATTGCGCCCATTGTCTTTGGCGAATGCATCATCGCTCTCGATCAGCAACGACTTGCTCTGCTGCAAAAAGAAACCGTCTACTTCAAGAACGGCGGTGAGGCCGGTAACGCCTCGTCGACGGTTCGCTCCAGGAACTCGTAGAAGTAGGTTCGTTCCATGACGCCCTTGATTGTTGTACTCATCACGGCGGCCGTGGGCTGTGCGTTTGCGTGGACTGCATCGCTCGTCACCGGCGACACTTCGTGGGTCGATCGGATGTGGTCAATAGTGCCGGTCATTTACGTCTGGGAGTTCGCGGGCGCGGCACATCTCCACAGCGCACGGCTGAACGCAATGGCCGTCATCGTCACCCTTTGGGGAGCGCGACTCACGTACAATTTTGCTCGCAAGGGTGGCTACTCGGGCGTCGAGGACTATCGCTGGGCCGTCCTGCGCGACTCTATGAGCAAGTGGCAGTTCCAGCTGTTCAATCTTTTCTTCATTGTTCTCTATCAAAATGCGCTGCTCGTACTCATCTCACTTCCTGCGTGGACGGCGTATCAACACCGCTCCCACTCGTTCAACCCCGTCGACGTCCTTCTTTGCGTACTGTTCCTCGTCTTCACCGTCGCTGAGACGGTTGCCGACCAACAGCAGTGGAATTTTCAAATTGCAAAACGCACACTCATCGAATCGGGCGCTACCCCCGCACACAACTTCCTTCAAACGGGACTCTTTCGATTCTCGCGACACCCCAACTACTTTTTCGAGATCGCCCAGTGGTGGGTCCTCTTCTTCGTCGGAGTCGTCGCGGCCAAGTCGCTGATGCAGTGGACGATCATCGGGCCCGTTCTCCTCACCTTGCTCTTCATTGGATCGACGAGGTTCACGGAAAAGATCTCGCTGTCGCACTACCCCGAGTACGCGCAGTATCAGCGTTCGACCTCGGCGGTCATACCGTGGTTCCCCTTTCGTGGTGTTCTCGTCGTGCAAGTTCCGCCGACGAACTAGAACTACCGCAGTCCGCACGTCAGTGCGACGACGTCTGCCCGATGACCAGTTCCACCTCGCCGCCTGACAAACGAATTTGGCGCTCGACTCCTCTCGCTTCTTCGCCGACGAATGGTGTGACGCTCATCGGTACACTCGAATCGTGGAGCCGGAAAAGATAATCCTTTATTACTGCTTCACGCCCTTGAGCGACCCCGAGGCGATCAAGTTGTGGCAGCGCTCACTCTGCGAACAGCACGGGTTGCTCGGACGAATACTCATTTCTCGCCACGGCATCAATGGAACATTGGGTGGTTCAATGACGTCGCTCAAGCGCTACATCAAGGGAACGCGAGAGTTTCCGGGATTTCGAGCGATCGAGTTCAAGTGGTCCGAGGGTTCGGCGAGCGACTTCCCCCGCCTTCGAGTACGAGTGCGCGACGAGATCGTCTCCTTCGGCGCCCCCGATCGACTGATCATCGACGAACACGGGGTCGTCGGGGGTGGCACACATCTCACGCCGAGTGGCGTCCACGAGTTGGTCGATCAGCGCGGCGGCGACGTCGTCTTCTTTGATGGACGAAACTCATTTGAAGCACTCATCGGACGATTCAAGAACGCTGTCGTGCCCGATGTGCGAACGACGCACGACTTCGCCCGTGAGTTGGATGGTGGACGCTTCGATTACTTGAAGGACAAAGCGGTCGTCACCTACTGCACTGGTGGCGTGCGTTGCGAGGTCCTGTCGTCACTTATGGTCCAACGCGGATTCGCCGAGGTCTACCAGCTTGACGGTGGCATTGTTCGATACGGCCAAGAGTTCGGCGACCGAGGGCTGTGGGAGGGTTCGCTCTATCTCTTCGACGCTCGAATGCATCAGGAATTCAGCGACGACCACGAGGTGATCGGAAGATGTGAGCGCTGCGAGACGCCTACCAGCCAGTTTCACAACTGTGCCAACTTGGCGTGTCGAAAGTTGATCCTTCTCTGCGACGGGTGCGCCCGCGACAACGTGAGTACGAACTGTCGGCCCAGCCACGCCGATCTCCCGCGCTCGACGGGGAGCCGGACCTCCGGATGAGCTCGTCAATCGATTGGCCGTGCACTAAATCGTGCGCCCGTTGACGATAGGAAGCACAATCCCCCGGCGAACGGTGTTCGACGGGGGATTGTTCACTGCGACAACTCGTCGCGTTCGTTAGTGGTGGCTGTGGCCGTGGCCATGACCGGAGCTGTGACCATCTCCGTGTCCGTGGTGATGACCGGAGGCAGTGTCGATGTTCACGCTGCTGGCGTTAAGGGTGCCCGCGACAGTGCCGGGAAGTCCAACGGCCTTGATCTCTGCACCAACGACCACCGCGGCGAGCGTCGAAGCGGCGCCGCCTGAGGTGTAGGCCGTGGTGGTGCCGACGTCAACGGTCAACGTGACGCCGTGGCGTCCGGTGATCGAGATGACGTTGCCAGCGACTGCGGTGACGGTGCCGGCGAAGCACACGAGTTGGATGGTGACCTTGGTGACGGTCTGGGGTGAGGTCGACGTCAGATCGAGATTGACCGACTCACCGACGGCGAGAGCGGCCACCGTCGCGGCGGTGGAGCCTTCGACGTAGGTGGTGGTTCCGCTCGTCGTGAACGTCGTGGCGGTGCCACCGTGCTCCCCGGCCAACGTGATCGAGTTGGTGCCCAGCGCCGTGATGACGCCACGGGCGTCATCACTCGTGAGTGCGTGGGCCGGTCCGCCATCGTCACCGTGGTGATGCGAGGTCTGTCCGGCGGACGCCACTCCTGCCGTGCCGAGTGCGAGCGTCGCGCAAATCGCGGCCGATGTCGCAAAACGAATGAGATGACTTGATTTGGTCTGGTGCATGATTTGCCCTTTCGACACAGTCACGGTGTATGGGTGAACTCTTCCAGTCTCGCCGACCACTTTGTGAATTCTCTGTGAGACCCCTGTGCTGGTCCACAACAAATCAACACTCGAATCTCGTGATCTCGTGACAATCTTCGTCATCATCTCGTAACATTCGCCGGGTGAGCTGACAGAATTTCCATTGCCGTTTGTACTCAGCCTCAGGATGCGACACTGATTCACCAGCAACTGATGATCGTCGAACGTCACTTGCTGATCATCATCAAGAGACTACGTTCGCAATGTATAGAAAATGGACACAATGAACCACCGCGGAGACAACGTTGGCAACACGTCGACGACTCACGCGTTCCGCGCGCCCGACGATGATTCGAAGACCCTCACGATTGATCTAGGAGCGATCCAACGTCGGTGGGAAGTGCGTTGGCGTCGCGCTGTTCAACGCAAACACCTTCCCGTCGCGCTCTTAATCGCGTCGTACGTGGCGTGGTTCAGCTATCTCAGTTGGAAGCTGTATTTCGGCTACGGCTACCCCCCGTTCGACCTGGCCATCTTCGATCAGGGAATGTGGCTCCTCACCCATTTCCACATCCCGTTCGTCACGGTCATGGGCCGCAATCTCTTCGGTGACCACACGTCGTTCATACTCTTGCTGTTCGCTCCGATCTATCGATTGTTCCCCGAACCGGAAGGTCTCCTGTTCTTCCAGACCCTCGCCATCGCGGGCGCCGGTATCCCTATCTACCTTCTCGGTCAGAAACTGATTCGCAACACCGCGGTCGCGACGGTGATGGTTGCGGTGTTCTTACTGAACCCGGCGCTCGAACAGGCCAACATGCAGCAGTTCCATCCCGAGGCCTTCCAAGTGTTGATCATCAGCTTGGCGATTTACGCCGCGATCGAATCGAAGGGCGTACTTCTCGCGGTGATGGTCGTGCTCTCGCTGATGGTGAAGGAAGACGCGGCGCTGTTGATCGTCCCCCTCGGGCTCTGGGTTCTCTGGCGACGGGACCGGAGGTGGGGTCTGTGGATAATCGCGGGCGCCGTCGCGTGGACGGCGTTCGCACTTGAGGTCGTCATACCGAGTCTGCTCGGCCGGTCCAGTCTCTACGGCAGCGACATCCCCTACGGCGGGATCAGTGGTTTCTTTCGAACGCTGTTCACGCAACCCGGTACGTTCTTCAAGTACTTCATCCAGGACGGCCGCCCGTTCTACGTGTGGCAAATGGGTTTCATGACTGGTTGGGGATTTCTCCTGTCGCCCGAGATTGCGGCCATCGCACTGTTGGCGCTGTTCGAGAACGTGGTCAGCACTCTTCCTTACATGCACCAGATCCTGTATCAGTTTTCATTCCCAATAGTCCCGGTGTTGGTGATCGGCACGGTCTGGGCAATCGGCCGCCAGCGATCGGTACTGCGACGCGACATCCTGACCGGCATCACCTTCACGTGCGCGCTATGGTCGTGCGTGCTCTGGGGGCTCGCACCGTTCTCCAACAACACCGCGGTGTCGCAGTGGCCCCCGAACAGCGCGACCGTCCACGCCATCAACGCCATCGAACGCACGATCCCCCCCAACGCAGTTGTGTCGGCGTACTACCTCTTCGTGCCCCACCTCGACCATCGAAGCCAGATCTACCTCTGGCCCACACCGTTCGAAACCGGCAATTACGGCCTTTTTAACAACAACGGCACGACGTTGCCGGTCGCCAAGAACGTGCAGTACCTCATGCTGCTCCTGCCCGTCACTGCCTCCGAGGACCTGAGCACCTTCAACTCAATCGCGAAACACTTCACCCTCGTCGCCTCAAAGGATGACATCGGCCTCTTTAAACGAAACTCAACTTAGGCGTTAACAACGAGAACGTACGAGCCATGCTCACCACGGTTCGTACCTTTCGGTCTCCGGGGTGACCACGTCAGTCGAAGGTGAATCCTTGTGCGCCACCAAGCCGTTTCCGCGCACCGCTCGCCAGAGCGCCACGACGACGACAGCGAGTCCGATGAGAAAGGCGGCGAGCGCCATGCCTTCGCTACGCAAGTACAACGTGAACACTCTGATGTCGAACATGAAGAAACCAACGGCGCCGACGATGATGATCGGTGGCCGTTCGATCGCCAGTCCGACGACGACCGCCGCAATCGACGAGACGAGTCCGAGCGCGACACCGGCGAGGTGATTGGGAAAGGAAAGTGCGAAGGCACCGACGAGCGTGCCAAACTCGGCGACGACGAGTCCGGTCAGCGCCGGTCGAAGCATCTGAAGACTCATGAGACCAATGGCTGCCGCCGCGAGCCACACCAAGAGGGAAATCTCTGACGAGGTGGCGTGGAGATGTCCGACGACGCCCACGCCGCTCGCGGCAAGCGTCAGTCCAACGACGGCACTCAGGAACTGCAGCGGTCGCTCCTTGTTGCGCCACAGCACGACGCTCAAGAGAAGTACCGCGAAACCGACAACGCAGAGCGAGAGTCCGCGATCATGGTGGCCCACGCGCTCCACGATCGTGGCCGTCGCAATGGCCACACCTCCGGTACCAAACAGCCAGAGGAAACTGCCGAGACGCAGTGCGCCGTCATCGCCCATCTGTCGAACGACGACGCCAGCCAAGAGACCGACGACCGCGATCACGACACCAATGCTGAAGTGGCCGGCGGTCCCCAACTGGCTCCAGAAGTGACCTACGAAGAGCGTGGCGCAGGCTGCGAGGAACAGCACACCGAGGTACGACGCCAACTCGGCCAGGGGCGAAAGTGCTCGAACCTCGCCGGGCGCGACGTATCGGTTCGAGGTCAAAATGTCGCGGTCTTCAATGTTCAGAATCTCGCGCGCCTGATTCGGCGTCACGATGCCGGCGTCAACCCACTGTTGAACCTTCTGACGCCACCCGTCAGCGGGCCCGCTCCACCGAATCGTCGGTCGACGACGTTCGTTGGACCCTCGCTCACGATTGAGTGCCACGGTCACCCCCTCACTTAATTTACCCAGGGCCTCCTCGCGAGGGAAAGTCGCCGTCTTCTGGGCGCCACCGCACCATTCCAACGAGATTTTCGCTACGCGACATCGGTGTGGACGTATTTGCCGCCGCGCAGCCACGAACAGCCCGCCGCCAAGAGACAGGCGAGGACCGCCGAATCACACGCCAGGTGAAGCCCGTTATGAAAGGGCTTCGTGATGATTGACGGGAAGAACGACCGTTGCGCCAGCGCCACACGCGTGTGCGCCGAAAGTCCCGCTACCACGTGAGGACCGAGCAGATGGACGAGCGGGTTGTAACCGAGAAACGACGCGAAGAGCGTGGACACCGGGGGCAACGCCGCGACGCGATTGGCGTCGCCGACGGGCACGCCCACGGAGGTGAGTCCGTGGAAGACC
>DATCFS010000286.1:0-8836 GCA_036509375.1 Acidimicrobiales bacterium | reverse complement strand
GGTCAAATGGCGCAGTCGCGAGGGCCAAGCAGCTGAGCGACGAGCACCCCGAGTGGATCTTCCTCTACCAGTACGCCAATCCCGCCAATCCCGATGCGCACTACCGCACGACGGGACCGGAGATCTTGGCCGACGTACCTGAGATCACTCACTTCGTTGCGGGACTCGGCACGTCGGGCACGCTCATGGGTGTCGGTCGATTCTTGAAGGAGAAGAACCCCGACATACAGATCTGGGCGGTGGAGCCGCCAAGTGGCGAGATGGTCGACGGACTTCGCAACCTCGATGACGGCTACATCCCGCCAATCTTCACCGACAATCACGGCGCGGAATTACTCGATCGCAAGGTCGTCGTGCGACCGAGGGAGTCCGTGGAGTGGACGAGGCGCTTCACAGAAGTTGGGCTCTTCGTCGGACTCTCCTCGGGAGCGATACTGGCCGGAGCCGTCAAGTGCGCCAATACGGTGCCTGACGACGAAACGGCGACGATCGTCACGATCGTCTGCGACGACGGGTGGAAGTACCTGTCGACTGGCGCCTGGAGCGACGACATCGATGACGTCGTGGAGCGCGCGAAGAAGATCATCTACTTCTAAAACCTCACGTCGCCATTGTCTTGTACCGTGGAGCCGCTGCAATTTCTTAGAGGAGAACCATGTCACCACCGCGCGCCGACGGCCGCAACCCCGATCAGGCCCGACCACTCTCGTTCGTGCGGGACTACACCGAGATGGCCACCGGATCGGTCCTCGTGAGTTTTGGTCGAACGAAAGTGCTCTGCACCGCGTCCGTCGAAGAGGACGTTCCACGGTGGTTGCGAGGCACGGGCAAAGGTTGGGTCACGGCCGAATACTCGATGCTGCCCGGTTCGACGCCGGAGCGCGCGAGCCGAGAGGCGGCCAGGGGCAAACAGTCCGGTCGGACCCAGGAGATTCAGCGTCTCATCGGACGTTCCCTTCGAACCGTGACGCGCCTCGAGTTACTACCCGACGTCCAGATCACGGTCGACTGTGACGTGTTACAGGCCGACGGTGGCACGCGCACCGCGTCGATCTGTGGCGGCTACATCGCCCTGCATGACGCCATCTCGCGATTGGTGCAGAAGGGCTCCATTCGCGAACACGCGTTGAACGACCTCGTCGCGGCGATCTCAGTCGGCATCATCGACGGTGTGCCGATGCTCGACCTGCCCTACGAAGAGGACTCGAGGGCCGAAACCGACATGAACGTCGTGATGACTGGCTCGGGACGCTTCGTCGAGGTGCAGGGGACGGCCGAACAAGAGGCCTTCACCCGTCAAGAACTCGACGAACTCCTCGACCTCGCGGCGACCGGCATTGAACACATTCACGTCGCGCAGCGCGACGTGCTGTCGACACCGCCGGCGCCGCGTCCGTAGTGACGCAGTTCGTGCTGGCCACGGCGAATCCCCATAAGACCGACGAGATGCGCGCCGTGCTGAGCGCGCTCGGTATCACGCTCTCGCCACGACCGAGTGACGTGCCCGAGGTCGCCGAGACCGGCGAGACGCTGGAGGAGAACGCCCTGCTAAAGGCGAGGGCCCTCGTCGACGCGACCGGTCAGGCCGCCGTCGCGGACGACACGGGGCTCTTCGTCGACGCACTAGACGGTCGTCCGGGCGTTCGCAGTGCGCGCTACGCCGGCGAGGTCGCCAGTTACGACGACAACGTCACCAAACTCCTTGGTGAACTGGTCAACGTGGCCCCCGGCGAGCGCACCGCACGGTTTCGCTCGGTCGTGGCCGTCGCGTACCCCGACGGGACGAGTTTTTGCGTGGAGGGAGTCCTGCCCGGCGTCATCACCGACGCCCGCGCTGGTGATCAGGGTTTTGGGTACGATCCCGTCTTCGCGCCGCTCGAGTTGGGTGGTCGAACGCTGGCCGAGTTGACCCCGGAGGAGAAGAACGAGATCTCCCACCGCGCTCGAGCACTTCGAGCACTCGCCGAAGAACTTGTGAAGAGATAAGTCAGTTCACACAGAATTCACCTTTAGTCTGGGACTGTGAATGACCAAGAGCTTGCGATGTTCCCCCTGGGCATGGTCATTTTTCCCCATCAGGTCGTCGGACTCTGCATTTTCGAACCGCGTTACCACCGAATGCTCACCGACATCGAAGTGCAACAGCAGTTCGGCACTTGTCTCATCGCGCGAGGTTCGGAAACGGGAGGTTGCGACGAACGCACGTCCGTGGGGACCAAGATGCAGATACTGGGCGCCCAGTCGTTGCCGAACGGACAGACCCTGTTGATGGCCGTTGGTCTCGAATGTTTTGAAGTGGCCGAGTGGCTCGACGACGCACCGTATCCGCGCGCGCTCGTGAAGGATCGTTGCTGCGACGAAGAGCGCGTCCTCGACACACTGTTAAAGACGACCGAGTCGGCCGTGCGGGCCATTCGCGCGCTCCAGAGTGAACTGTTCGCCGACGAATGCCTCCAGTCGAACTGCGAGATGGACGCCGATCCGTGGGTGCGCAGTTGGCAGCTGTGCTCGATGACGCCGATGTCGACGCTCGACCAATTCAAGGTGCTGGGACTCAGCGATCCCAACGAGCGATTGCGCCTCGTTGCCGAAATCTGTTGTGAGCGTTACGGGGACTACCAGCGGATGGTGGCGATCGACGCGACCCCGAACCCGTTCTTTTAGCGCACGTCCAAGAGGTCGACCACGAAGATGAGAGTCTCGCCCGGCGCGATGACGCCACCGGCACCTTGTTGGCCGTAGCCCAGGTGCGCGGGGATGACGAGACGACGTCGACCGCCGACTTTCATTCCGGCGACCCCTTGGTCCCATCCCTTGATGACGTGACCGGCACCGAGTGGGAATGCGAACTCCTCGCCGCGATTCCACGACGCGTCGAACTCTTCACCGCTGGTGACGCCGACGCCGACGTAGTGCACGGAGACCGTCGTGCCCGGAGTGGCTTCGGCCCCCGAGCCCACGATGAGGTCTTCAATAAGAAGGTCATCGGGGGCCGGGCCGAGGTGTGGATCGACGAATGGTTTCTCAGACATAGATCGAGATAGTACTAGCGACGCTCTCGTCCGCCACCGACAACGCGAACGTTGCGAGCTTCGCGGCCCTTGGGACCGTTCGCCTCTTCGAACGTGATCTTCTGACCCTGGGCCAACGACTTGAAACCGTCACCCACGATGTTGGAGAAGTGAATGAAGAGGTCGTCGCCCTTGTCGTCGCTCGCGAACCCGAAGCCCTTGGAGTCGTTGAAGAAACTGACAACAGC
Source organism: Acidimicrobiales bacterium (assembly GCA_036509375.1). GTDB lineage: Bacteria > Actinomycetota > Acidimicrobiia > Acidimicrobiales > RAAP-2 > RAAP-2. The sequence continues at coordinate 5,577 of DATCFS010000286.1, read as the reverse complement.
TTCATTGCCCCGTGCCGTGTTGCCACGACCGGCGAATCGCGGTTCACGCGAACTGGATCGATCCGGTCGCGGTGCGCGCTCGGTGAAGGCACGCTCGCTTCGTGGCGCGCGCTCTGATCGCTCCGAGGTGCGCTCGGGCCGCGGTGCTCGGTCGCTGAACGTTCGCTCGCTGCGTGGCGCGCGCTCTGATCGCTCCGAGGTGCGCTCGGGGCGCTGCGTGCGCTCACCAAAGCTTCGCTCGCTGCGAGGTGCGCGATCGGCACTGCGCTCCGGTCGGGGACGGTCCGAGAAACTACGCTCGGTGCGCGCACCGCGCTCGAAGTTGCGTGGTCCGCGCTCGTGGGCGCGAGGTGTCGAACGCTCGGAGCGGCCTTTGCCGCCCCGGTCGTCCAATCGCTCCGCGGCGACGGCGTCATCGACGGCGCCCAGTCGAATCGGTTGAGCGTCTTCACGAAGTTCGATCGATGCCGCCAGTCCCAGCGCCTTCTGCAAGCGTCGTACCTGACCAATGACGTCCTCGCCCACGAGGGAGATGACGGCACCGGTGGCCCCAGCACGCCCCGTGCGACCGGAACGGTGCAAGTAGTCCGTCGCCTGCGCCGGCGGGTCGTAGTGGATGACGACGGGTAGCGCTTCGATGTGAATACCTCGAGCGGCCACGTCGGTCGCCACGAGGACGCGGATCTGACCGTTCTTCACGCTGCGAAGGGCGCGCTCGCGTTGTGCCTGGGTGCGGTCACCGTGAAGGGGAACGGCCGAGATGCCGCGCTCTTCCAATTGGCGGGCCAGTCGGTCGGCGCCGTGCTTGGTGCGGGTGAAGACCAATGCGCGGTCGTACTCTTCGACGATGTCCGCGGTGTACTGGGGGCGCTGGTCGCGCGGCACGCGCCAGAAGTAGTGATCGACGTCGCTCGGTGCTTCGTCGCCCACGACGTCGTGGATGGCAGCATCGTGCGTGAACTCCTTGACGAGGGACTTAACGTCCGGTCCCATGGTCGCCGAGAACAGCATGACGTGACGGTCTCGGGGCGTGGCGCCGACGATTCGTCGAACGCAGGGCAAGAAGCCCATGTCCGCCATGCGGTCGGCTTCGTCAACGACGACGGTCGCGACCGACGAGAGGTCGAGGGCGCCTTGTTCGAGCATGTCTTCCAGGCGTCCGGGGCACGCGACGACGACGTCAACGCCGAAGTTCAGTGCCTTGCGCGCGACGTTGTACGAGGTTCCGCCGTAAATGCAGATCACGCGACGACCGCGGTCGTCGGTTAGTTGAGCCAATTCCTTTTGCACCTGGGCGGCCAATTCGCGAGTCGGCACGAGGACCAGGGCCACGGGCTTGCGGGGACGGGCCTTGGTGAGCCGCGCCATGAGGGGGAGGCCGAAGGCGAGCGTCTTACCGGAGCCGGTGACGGCTTTTCCAACCACGTCACGGCCGGCCAAGGCGTCGGGAATGGCGGCCTCTTGAATGGGGAACGCCTCAGTAATACCGCGGGCCTTGAGATGTTCGACAAGGTTTGACGGCACGCCGAGCGCGTCGAAGGACATGGACATATAACTCCTACAAGTTGAGATGAGCCCAACTCGAGGTTTTACAGTCGAATCGGTCTCCACCGCGATGTGCGGCGAAACAGTCCCTCCAGTGTAGCAGATGGGGGTTCAAGCGATGACGCGGCCAGTCGATTGAAGAGTGCGGGCGGAGGGACTCGAACCCACACTCCGAAGAACTGGTACCTAAAACCAGCGCGTCTGCCAATTCCGCCACGCCCGCACGCAACACCATTGTAGGTCGCACATCGCGGAGTTCGTAACCGTGGACATTAGATTGGTCTGCATGAGTATCTCCAATATGGCCGACGGATTCGGCGCGAATGATCTAAATCAGCGACTGTTGCGCGAGCGCATAGTCTTTCTCGGCTCCGAGGTGAACGACGAGTCGGCGAACCGCATCTGCGCGGAACTCCTCTTGCTCGACGCCGAGGACAGTGACCGCGACATCAGCCTCTACATCAACTCTCCCGGAGGCTCGGTCACGGACGGGCTGGCGATCTACGACACCATGCAGTACGTGAACGCCGACGTGCGCACGATCTGCATCGGCATGGCCGCGTCCATGGGCCAGTTCCTCCTCTGTTCGGGCGCCAACGGCAAGCGCTTCTCACTTCCGAGCAGTCGCATCCTCATGCACCAACCATTGATGGGCGGCATGCAGGGCCAAGCGTCGGACATCGCAATTCAGGCCGAGCAGATTGGCTTCATGAAGCGCCAGCTGGCCGAACGCATTGCTTTTCACACTGGTAAGCCGGTCGAGCAGATCGTCGCCGACTCCGACCGCAACCGCTGGTTCACCGCGCAAGAGGCATTGGAATACGGCTTCATTGACGCCGTCATCGAACATTCGGCTGTTCGCATAGGCGCGTAGTGAGCGACGGCTCGTCGGCGCGAGTCGAACGACGTTCCTTAGAGGACGCCAGTTTTCGTGTCGTCAGTGCGCGTGACAGTCTGGTCACCAGACTGCGCAATCTCTGGAATCGTCGCGAGCTCCTGTCCAGCCTGATTAGGTCGGACATTCGGATCAAGTACAAGAATTCGGCGCTGGGCATTGTCTGGTCGATGCTGACGCCGACGCTCTTCCTCGCGATCTACTGGTTGGTCTTCGCCAAGTTCTTGAAGAACGGCATTCCCAATTTCGTGGTGTATCTCTTTGCCGGGATGATCGTGTGGAACATGTTCAACACGTCGCTCAGCACGGCGACGGGCGTCATCGTCGTTCGGTCCGGACTCGTGAAGAAGGTCTCGTTTCCCCGTGAGATCCTCGCCCTCGCCAATGTCGGTTCGGCGACGTTTTACTTCTTCATTCAACTGTTGGTCTTTGGCCTCTATATGCTCATCGTCCAACACTCACCGGACTACGCCTACTTTTGGCTCCTACCGATCGCGTTTCTCGCGTTGTACTTCTTCACGGCGGCGCTCGCCGTTGTCATGTCCGCCATCACTGTCTACATGCGCGACATGGAGCACTTCATCCTCATCATCTTGCAACTGTGGTTCTTCATGTCGCCGGTGGTCTACTCCTACGAGCACTCGATTGCGCCCCAACTCCACGCCCACGGTCTGGCCTGGCTCTATTTCTTGAATCCAATCACGTTGATCATGCTGACCTTCCAGCGCACGTTCTACGTGTCGACGGTGGTGCATTCAACGGTGCCCACGGTCGCCGGCGGTCACGCCTTCCCGCTGATCAAGGTGCTGCCGTCGTGGCCAATGTCGACGTACTTCTATCTCGACGTTTCGCTGCTCGGCATCATGGTGGTCCTCTTCCTTTTTGCGGAGGTCGTCTTCGGTCGACTCCAGGGCAACTTTGAGTCGGAGCTGTAGTGGCGACCGTTATCAAGGTCGAGGGGATCGCCAAGACCTTCAAGATTCATCACGAGCGTCACCAGTCGTTGAAGGAACGTCTGCTGCATCCGAGGTCGGGCTCGACCGAAGTCTTTGACGCGTTGTCCGACATCAACTTCACCGTTGACACCAATGAGACCGTCGGTCTGGTGGGTCACAACGGATCGGGCAAGTCGACGTTGCTCAAGTGCATCTGTGGCGTGCTCCAGCCCACGTCGGGCCAGATTCATATTCGTGGCAGTTTGGCCGCCCTCCTTGAACTGGGCGCCGGATTCCAGCCCGAGCTCTCGGGACGTGACAACGTCTACCTCTACGGCGCGATGCTCGGCTTCTCCAAGAAGATGGTGGACGGCATCTTTGACAGCGTGGTTGATTTCAGCGAGATTGAGCAGTTCATCGATACGCAGGTGAAGTTCTATTCGAGCGGCATGTACGTCCGCCTCGCCTTCGCCGTCGCCGTCAACGTCGATCCCGACATTCTCGTCGTGGACGAAGTGCTCGCGGTCGGTGACGAACGCTTCCAGGCGAAGTGCATTGACCGGATCCGAACGTTCCAGGACGAGGGACGTTCGATTCTCTTCGTCACGCACAACGCCGACCAGGTGCGCGCGATCTGCGACCGCGCCATCGTGCTCGACGGCGGGCACATGATCGCCGACGGTCCGACGCACGAGTCACTCCGCATATTCCGCGAGCACCTGATGGGAACGGCCCAAGAGCACGACCGCAGCGGTCTGCTGGCGTCAATATCGATTGATTCCATCACCACGCCGTCGGGATCGTTCGACGTGCGAAGCGGAGCCGGTATGCACTTTGACGTGAACATCACGTCACAAAACGCCTACAGCGGGAATTTCATCATGGAGATCTTTACGAGGAAGGGACTGCTCGTGAGTCGTAGTGACGCGAAAGGTTCGCCGGTCAACCTGACGCCGGGACGGAACTGCGTCGGGATCGACCTCGCCCAGATTCCTCTCTTGGACGGCATTTACGACATCAACGTCGGCGTCGTCGATCCGCACGGCAATACGGTCATTGCCTGGCGCGAACAGGCCGCCTCAATTCAGGTGACCTACGACGGGCGCGAAGGCGGACTCGTCGAATTGGGCGCCACCGTCAACCAGCAGTAATCAGTGCGTCCCCGTGTCGGGACTTGAGTACCTTCGACCAATGTCGGGCGTTGCTCGAAAGTTTCGGTGTCCATTTCGGCGCAGGTGTGAGCGCCGCGGTCGTGCACCTCAGTGGCGAGGCGACTGAGGTGCCCCCGACGTGATCGGCGTCACGCTTCGGTCGATGCAATTTCCTCGGGCGGCCCTTTAAGTCGCGGGAACCGCCGAAGCGAGCCGAGCCAACCAAGTTTGCCGACGTCGTAGGGGTAGGTGGCGCCACTCAACATCCGTCGATCGCCTCGGGAGTTGCCGTAGGCGTAGATCACGGGGGGAGTGGCGTAGCGGCGTTCTTCGATCCACTCGTTCAGCCGGCGCATCTTCTCCGTACCACGACAGTTCTTGCCGAGGTAACCGCCCGTCAGTCGCCCAACGGGATTGACCGCGAGACGCGTCCCGAGCCCTCCCGAAGCCCCCAGCAGTTCGGTCATCACGTCCACGTAGATCTGGGGCGAGGCCGAGACGATGACGACGTCGTGACCCTGTCGTCGGTGCCAGTGGAGGCGATCAATGAGCTCGGCGCGGCCCTCTCGTTCGAGATGTTCGGTCGCGAAGGTGCGCGACGCGGCCCTCACGTCGGCGAGGTCGGTGCCGGCGAGCAGTTTCTTAAACAACCGTTCCTTGGCGTTGTCGGCCCAGCGACTAGAGCGAACGGCGCCCACGGCGAGGGGCCCGAGGAGGCTCCACACCGCGCGTCGGGCGTGGCCCGCGCCGGCGATGGTTTGTAGCCACGGGTACACGCTGCCGCCCTCGGTGAGCGTGCCGTCGAGGTCGAACGCGGCCACGACCGGAGCGTCAGAAGTAGTCACTCGAACAGTTTCACAGCCTTGGTGAGCGTGGTGATTCCAATTACCTACAATTCCGAGAGGTATTGGCAACATTCGGAACGGAGACGCTAAGGTTTGCTCGGTCAGTCAAGGGACTGACATCTTGCAGGCAAGGAGCAACAACATGGCAATCCGACTCGGCGACGAGGCCCCCGACTTCACGGCGGAGACCACCGAAGGAACCATCA
>DATCFS010000285.1:0-6903 GCA_036509375.1 Acidimicrobiales bacterium | reverse complement strand
CCCGCCTCAGTTGGCCGGCCTTCGGGTTGCTCATCGTGACGGGCTTCTGGAACTACGCAGCGATTGATCACCGCCACGCCACATCGAGTTGGTCGATGGTGTTTGGCGTGAAGATGATCCTGGTCGTCGCGGCCGGCGTGGGCACCTACCTCCACACGCGCGCGACCACTCCGAGAGGCAAGGGCCTGTGGGCCGGCATTGGAACGCTCGCGTCAGTGGCCGCGCTCGTGCTCGGCGTCGCCCTCGCCGGTTAGTGCAGGTGGTAGAGGACCGCTGAGGTGACAGCGGCGCCCACCACGACGACGGGAAAGGGCGCCTTGGCGACGAGCAGCCCCAGTGCGGCGCCGAGCCCGGCGAGTCGATGATCGATGACCACGTGCGTCTTCACCACCAGACCCTGAGCGACGACGAGCGCGCTGAGCAGCGCGATCGGGATGAGGGCGTTGATGCGCTGCAGTCGCGGATTCGCCAACCAACTTTCCGGTACGAGGTGGCCGAGCAACTTCATGGCGAAACAGAGCGCACTCGTGGCGCCCAACACGATCCACATGGTGGCGCCGTTCACCGGTGGCGCCATCCGACGATGACCGCAACGACGGTGGTCGCGATAATCGGAAGGCCCGACGGTAACAACGGCGTGACGCAGAGTGCGAAGGCCATTGACGTTACCGCCACCAGTCGAAGGAAGTTCGACGTGAGACGGGGCCACAAGAGTCCGAGGAACGCCGCCGGTACCGCCGCGTCGAGTCCCCACGCCGCGGGGGTGCCGAGGGCCTTGGCGCCGAGCGCGCCGAGCAACGTGAAGAGATTCCAGAAGAGAAAGACCCCGAGACCGGTAATCCAGAAACCTTCGCGCATGGCCCCGGTCCCTCGCGGCGCCTGGGAGAGACTGACGCCGGTCGATTCGTCAATGGTGATGTGAGCGGCCACGATTCTGCGCAGACCTCGCACTTTCAACACCGGCGCCATTTGGATTCCGTAGAGCGTGTTGCGAGTGCCGAGTAGCGCCGCCGCGGCCACGGCGCTCACCGCCGCGCCGCCCGAGGCGACCACGCCCACCGCCGCGAACTGACTGGCTCCGGTGAAGGTCAAGAGAGAGAAGAGGCAGCTCTGGAGGACTGAGAAACCGGCCGCGACGCTCGCGGCGCCAAAGGCGACCCCGTAGGCGCCCACGGTGAGTGCCACACTCAGCGAATCGCGAAGTGTAGCCCTGGTCAGGTCGGACATCCGAACAGTCTTGCTGAAACGAATAACGCTGTGAAGAAGGGGCGCATTCACGAACGATCGTGGGGCGCACTACTCTGGCGTTAGGCACGTCAAAGGAGAAGACAGTGTTCTTAGGCGAAATTTTTGGACCGGATCTCTTGATCGTGGTCATAGTTGTTGCAGTCCTCATCTTCGGTGGCTCCGCCATCCCGAAATTGGCCCGGAATCTTGGTTCGGCCAAGAACGAGTTCGAGAAGGGGCTGAAGACCCAGAAGGCGACCGACGCCGCCGCTGACAAACCGGCTGACTCGACCGAGACCAAAGCGCCCGACGCTCCCTAGTCGTTACCCCTGCTTCCTTCGCAGCGAGGCTCCAATGGCAATGGCCGTACGGACTTTCCCCGCTTTCTCGACCAAACGCTCAAGCGAAATTGAGTAGTGTCGTGACGTGGAATCACCTACCCTGCCCCCACAGGGTGTAACAGTTCGCACACGCAAGTGGCGGCGCGTGCGTCGCATTGTTGCACTCCCAGTTGCAGCCCTCGTCCTCTCAGGATGCACCGTGCCGTCTTTCGGCGCGCAAAAGGGTGCAACCTCCGAGTCGAGTTCGGTCTTCCATCTCTGGCAGGGGTTCTCCATCGGCGCCGTCGTCATTGGCGGTTTCGTCGTCATCCTCTTCTGCTACGCAATTCTCCGTTTCCGCCGTAAGGGCGACAACATTCCGCGCCAAGCCCAGTACCACCTGCCGGCCGAGGTCGCGTACACGGTTATTCCGATTCTCGTGGTCTTCGGACTCTTCGCCGCCACGTTGGTGGTTGAAAACAAGGAAGTGGCCAACCCCAAGACGGACGTCACCGTCAACGTGAACGCCTTCCAGTGGGGCTGGAAGTTCACCTACCCCGGCACGCACACCTCGGTCGTCGGCCAGACCACCCAGACGCCGACCATGGTGATCCCGGTCAACACCAACGTCCACATCAACTTGACCTCGACCGACGTCATCCACGGCTTCTACGTGAAGGAGTTCAACTTCTCGCGCTACGCCCTGCCCGGGGTGCTCAACCAGTTCACGATTGAAGCAGTGAAGACGGGCACGTTCTTCGGCCAGTGCACGCAGCTCTGCGGCCTCTATCACTCGCTCATGTACTTCAACGTCAAGGTCGTCACGATGCCCGAGTACACCGCGTGGCTGGCGAAGACGTCCAACGCCGCCGCGTCCTCGGCCGCCTCAACGGCGACGAACCAGCAGACGAACACCGGCGTTCCGACCAAGCCGGCGAAGAGTCAGGGAGGTAACTGATGACTGACGTCATCGATCCACCAATCGAACTGGCCAGCGACGGGCACGACGAGCACCACGACGTGCACCACGGCCCGACCGGCATCCTGAAGTGGATGACGACGACGGACCACAAGATCATCGGACTCTCCTACACCGTCACGTCGGTCATCATGCTCGTGATCGGTGGTCTCTTCGCCGAAATCATTCGCGCGCAACTCGCCACACCCAATGGCCACCTCGTCTCGTTGGCGCAGTACAACGAACTCTTCACGATGCACGGATCGGTGATGATCTACCTCTTCGCCGGTCCCTTCGCCTTCGGTGGACTGGCCAACGTCATTGTGCCGATTCAAATTGGCGCCCCCGACATGGCCTTCCCTCGCCTCAACGCACTCTCGTACTGGCTGTACCTCACGGGCGCCATCACCATGCTCTTGGGCTTCTTCACCAGTGGTGGCGCCGCTAACTTCGGCTGGGTCGCCTACGCGCCCCTGTCCAACTCGCTCAACACTCCCGGCGCCGGCGCGGACTTGTGGATCGGCGGCCTTCTCCTTACCGGATTCTCGGCCATCTTCACGGGCGTCAATCTGACGGCGACGATCTTCTACTTGCGAGCACCGGGTATGACGATGTTCCGCATGCCGATCTTCACCTGGAACATGTTGGTGACGGCGATTCTCATCCTGTTGGCGTTCCCCGTGTTGACGGCCGGCCTGATCATGCTCTACTGCGACCGACACTTCGGCACCCATATCTTCTCCACGGCCGGAGGAGGTGTCCCGGTGCTCTGGCAACACATCTTCTGGTTCTGGGGCCATCCCGAGGTCTATATCCTCGCCCTGCCGTTCTTCGGCATGGCGACCGAGATCATCGCGGTGTTCTCGAAGAAGCCGGTCTTCGGTTACAAGAGCATGGTCTTCGCCACCCTCTCCATTGGTGCGCTCTCGCTCGGCGTGTGGGCCCACCACATGTTCACGACCGGCGTCGTGTTGCTCCCCTTCTTCTCGATCATGAGTCTGTTGATTGCCGTCCCCACGGGGATAAAGATCTTCAACTGGATAGGAACGATGTGGCGTGGAGAACTTTGGTTCTCGACCGCCATGTTGATGGCCTTGGGCTTCTTGTTCACGTTCCTCATTGGCGGACTCACCGGCGTGTACCTCGCCAGTCCGCCACTCGACTTCTTCACCCACGACACGTATTTCGTCGTGGCGCACTTCCATTCGATCGTGATGGCGCTCGTGTTGGCCGGTATGGGCGGGCTCTATTACTGGGGCCCGAAGATCACCGGGTACATGTTGAACGAGAAGTTAGGGAAGGCCCAGTTCTGGCTGCTCTTCATCGGCACGCAAGTCTTCACGCTCCCCCAGTACATCCTGGGACTGGACGGCATGCCCCGCCGTGTGGCGCTCTACATCCACAATCCGCAGTGGAAGATGCTCAACGACTGGAGCACGTTCGGTGCGGTGCTGGTCGGCATCTCGACGATCATCTTCGTGATCAACGTGGGTTACAGCTGGAAGAAGTACCCGGCCGGCGACAACCCGTGGGACGCGCAGACCCTCGAGTGGTTCACCACGTCCCCACCGCCGCACCACAACTTTTATCGCCTGCCCCAGATTCGCTCGGAGCGTCCGACGTGGGACTACAACCACCCCGAGCACAAGTCACTCGCGCACGGAGCGGGCACCGGCGTGCTGCACGAACCGCCACTCGCGGCCACGGTCGTCGCGGTGCTCGAGCACGGCCAAGAAGAGGACGGACCGATAGCGGGTGCGACCGAATGAGAGTTGAAGCCAAGATCCTCTTGAGTTTGGGCGCCTTCTTCGGCGTCATGTGCGCCGTCTACTGGAACTGGAGTCTCGAGAACGCCGGTGGCGTCATGATGTTCGCCGGCATGTTGCTCTGCTTCTTGCCCGGCAGTTACTACTACTGGTGGAGCCGTCGCATGAAGGCCCGCCCCGAAGACGACCCGAACTCGACCCAGAGCGAGGGTGCGGGCGTCGTCGGATCGTTCCCCAGCACCTCGATCTTCCCCTTCATGCTCGGCATGGCCGCGTTCCTCGTCGTCCTAGCTCTCGTCTTTGGCATCTGGTTCCTCGTGCCCGGTCTAGCGCTCGCGGTGTGGGCCTTCCTCGGCGCCACGGCCGAGGGCCGTCGCGGCGGACACGTTTAATTAGTCTGATCGAAGTGGTGGCGAACGCGTCGCCACGGGAGACGGACATGATCAATCGCACGCGTTGCCTGACCACATTGTCGACCGCATTCGTCTCGGTCATCGTCGCGCTCTCGCTTTCGACGGGTGCCGGCGCGGTGGGCGACGCCACGGTCAGCTCGTACGTCATGACGAACCCCATTACCGGTGGCTCGGCGTTACGGACGACCACGCTCCAGCCCTATCTGATCAAAGTGGAGAAAGCGCTCGCCCCGTTCGTACCAACCACCGGCGCGGCGAAGGTCGCTCTGAAGGGATGGGTGTCAACGAGTAATGGCATCCAAGAGCTGGTCGAACTGAGCGCGTTCGCGCAGCCCATTGTTGATCCTCCGACGCAGGCCACGGAGGCGGTGCAATCGAGTTGCCAGAGTGCGACCGGCGTCGCGCCAAAAAAAGTGACGAGTCTGAAGTCAATTGCTGGATCGGTCGAAGCGCAGTGCCGGTCGAAGAAGGGGGTGCGGCTCTTGACGTCGATCAGTTGGGTCCGCTCCAACGTCCTCGCGCTCGTCATCGTGTCCGGTACGACGCAGCGCGTAGCCGAGACGTGGTCGCACGAACAGTCGACGTTGATTCCCACTCGCGGCATTACCTACCAGCCGTCGACCGCACTTTCGACCCACTACGTCAAGGTGACCGGTCCCCTCTTCACCTCCTACAACACGTGGCTCGCGAAGTTCCACGCGTGGGCGGTGGTGAATGGCACCGCGTCACAGGCGACGGTCTTCGACCACCCCTTGGTGCAAGAACTCCACGCGTGCGACGCGGCGCTCCGAGCTTCGTCGTGGCCGAGTGGCGCGGCGCCGTCGATCACTTCTTTGGAGAAGGTCATCAACGTCATCGCACGTCAACTGACGGACCTGTCCTTCGTGACGCCGTCCACGGCGACCACGTGGGGCAAGGTCTTCGCCGTTGATCAGCACAACTTGTTGAAGAGTCTCACCACCGCGCGGGTGGCGACCGCCGGTTGATGGCGTGAAGGTGCCAAGCGACCGTTGACAACGTCGCGCTACAGGAATCCGATTCGCGAGGGCGGCCAGATACGCGCGAACGCCTTTCCGATGATGTCCGAGCGCGGCACCGAGCCCCAGAACCGGCTGTCGCACGAGTTCGCCCGGTTGTCGCCCATCACGAAGTAACTGTTCGCCGGAACGGTGACGTTACCAAGCACTGGATTGAGCGATGGCCAGTACGTCCACGGTTCGTTGAGTGGCGCTCCGTTCACGTAGATGGTGTTGCCCTGGGACGTGAGGTGCTGGCCGGGCAGTCCAATGACTCGTTTCACCAAGTCCTTCACGTCCTCCGAGTTACAGTGCTCGGTGGGCGGCGCCTTGAACACGATGATGTCCCCGACATTGATCGTGCCATATTTGGCGCTCAATTTGTTCACCAAAATTCGGTCGCCAACGTGGAGAGTCGGCATCATGGAACTCGACGGAATGAAGAAGGTCTGAACCGCGAACGTGCGAATAAGAAATGATCCGACGACCGCGACCGCAATGATGACAGTCCACTCAATTGTCACCTTCAATCCCGAACGACGACGCCGAGGTGCGTCGGGCGCGTGGGGCTGATCCTCGGATTCGTCCGGGGCGCTCAGCGCGCTAGGCGGAGAAGTGGACATGGCGAAAGGCTAGCGACGCCGTTCAGTTCTTCCAACTGAAGTCCATGACGGGCACCTTAATCAAGGGCAACGTCGCGTTACGCATCGCGGCGATTCATGAGGGCGGCACCGATGGCGATCAAAACGAAGGCGTACATGCAGAGCACGGCGAAACCAACCCACGGTGTGAAGGTGTTGAAATGGTTGCCATTCGTCGTCAACATCTGCACGCCAATCCGATCCGGTAAAAACTTACGGACCTCGAGCGACAGCGAGTTCGGCAGCGCTTGCACCACGAGCGGCAACACGAGCAAGACACCGACGAAGGCGCTTATGGCGCCGGCGGTGTGACGGATAATCGTCGCGAAACCGAACGCGATGAGACCGAGCACGCAGATGAAGAGACCTCCGCCCACGACGGCGCGCAGCGCACCGGGGCTCGACAACGTCGCGTGGGTCGCCGGAGCGGACAGAAGGAACTGGCCCAGGAAGAAGGACACGAAGGCGACGAACTCCGAGACCACGAGCGCGACGAACCCGTACACCGTCGCTTTTGCCGCCAACACGACTGTCCGATGGGGCGCGGCTGAGAACGTCGCTC
>DATCFS010000284.1:0-3850 GCA_036509375.1 Acidimicrobiales bacterium | reverse complement strand
CACCGAGGTAGCTCGGCACGACGCCGACACTGCTCGTCACGTTCGACGACAAGGCCGACGCGCCCGTGGCGAGCAGCGTCGGGAACGTGACGAAGGACCCACCACCGGCGACGCCGTTCGCAATGCCGGCACCTACTCCGGCGACCAGATAAACGAGAAGGCGCCACCCTAAGGGAATGGTGGTACTCAACATTGTCGTAGCCTATTGAAAGTGAATTCTTTGCAAACTGAGCGGTGTAATGCCGGATGTTCACGGTCACGTCATCTACCGTTAGCGACGTGTACCTCTTGAGTGGCGAACTTATTGTCCCCGACGACGCACCGAACGATCTCATAAGGGCCGCCGGGGGAATTGTGTATCGCTTCGTTTCTGGGGGCCGGGTCGAGTTCGCGTGCATCTACCGCGAGGCCCGTGGCGACTGGACCTTTCCCAAGGGGAAGATCGATCCCGGTGAGACGTTTGAGCAAGGCGCCCTGCGCGAGGTCCTCGAAGAGACGGGCATGGTCTGTGAAGTGGTGCGTTTCGCCGGAACGACCAACTACACGCACCGTAAGGGCCGTCCGAAGATCGTCGCCTACTACCTCATGTCCGTGAAGGAAGGCGAGTTCGCGCCGAACGAAGAGGTTGACGAGCTGATCTGGACTCCGCTCGAACACGTCCGCGCGAACCTCACGTGGGACCGCGACCAGGAGCTGTTCGACGAAGTGACGAAGTTCCCCGAACTTCGCGCGCAAGCCTCCTAGCGCACCCGTTCAAGGAACACGCGCGTGGAGTCGTGCCGGGGATTCGTGAACAGTTCCGCGGGCGAGCCCTTCTCCACGAGCACGCCGCCGTCGAGGTAGGCCACCTGGTGGGCGACGTCACGCGCAAAGTTCATCTCGTGCGTGGCGATGAGCATGGTCGTGCCCGACGCGGCCAAGTCGCGCAGGAGATCGAGCACTTCGCCGACCAGTGAAGGGTCGAGCGCGCTCGTCACTTCGTCGAGGAGGAGGAGTGCGGGATGCATGGCGAGTGAGCGCACGATCGCGACGCGTTGTTGTTGACCGCCCGAGAGTCGGTCGGGGTACTCACTGGCGCGCTCGCGCAGTCCAATGCGATCGAGCAACGCGAGGGCCTCGTCGGTGACGTCGTCGCGTCGACGCTTGAGGGCCCGCACCGGACCAAGCAAGACGTTCTCTAAGACGTTGAGGTGCGGAAAGAGATTGAAGGACTGAAAGACCATGCCCACGTGGCGCCGTACGAGATCGCCGCTGACGCGCGGATCGCCCAACGACTGACCGAAGAGGCTCACCGATCCACCATCGACACTCTCGAGGAGATTGGCGCAGCGCAACAGCGTCGACTTGCCCGAACCCGACGCCCCAATGAGACAGACCACCTCGTGGCGATGCAAGGTGAGCGACACGCCCTTTAAGACCTCGACGTCGCCGAAGCGTTTGGCGACCTCGTGGAGTTCGAGGACGACGCTCGTCATCGCGCCGCCGCCAGACGTCGTTCGCGGTCGCGCGCGATCAATCGGTCGGTCATACGCGTCATGGGAATCGTGAGCAAGAGAAAGAAGCCCGCGGCCAACACCAATCCGCTCTCGTTAAAGACGGTCGACTGATAGATCTGTGCCGAACGGGCAATTTCGACGCCGCCAATCACCGAGACCAACACCGTGTCCTTCTGGAGCGAGATGAAGTCGTTCAACAAGGGCGGGATCACCGTGCGAACGGCTTGGGGCAGGATGACCCGGCGCATGGTCGAGGACTGCGTGAGACCAAGTGATCGAGCGGCGAGCAGTTGACCGTTCGGCACCGAGAGGATGCCCGCGCGAAAGACCTCCGAGACGTACGCCGAGTACGACAAGGTGAGCGTGATCACGCCAAAGACGGGTGGCGGCACGGTGGCGAGATTCGAATAGAGGGCCGGCAGTCCAAAGCCGACCAGGAACATCACCAGCAAGACCGGCACCCCGCGAAAGATGTCGCTGTAGGCCGTCGCCAAGACGCGAAAGGGCAAGAGGACCGGCGACTTAGAAATGCGTGTCCACGCGAGCGCGAGGCCGAACACCAACACGAGTACTTCGCTCACGAGGAACATCCACACGTTCGTCCAGATGCCGTCACGTATTGCGAGAATGCCCTTGGAAGGGTCGCCGTTCCAGGCCACCCACATGTCGTGAAAGTTGAAGTAACTCGCGCGCACGCGCACGCCACCCGGTGCGAAGTACAACAGGGCGATGATGACGACGAGCACCACTGCCGTCGACACCGTGCTCGCGACGAGACCGCGACGACCAACGAAGAGGAGGTGTCGGCGCGGCGAGAGGAGGTGAGGCGTCTCCTCCGACGAATCCGCGTCCGTCGACAGCGACACGACGTCTAGGGCTTAATCGCGGGCACGCTGGTGTAGATGCCGAGCCACTTCTGCTGCAACGCCGCCAACTTTCCGGTCTTCTTCAAAGCGTTAATTGCGACGTTGACGCACGCGACCAACGGGTTGCCCTTGGTCAAGAGCAGCCCGTAGTGTTCGCCAACGCTTGGGAACTGTCCTACCTGCGTCGCGATTAACTTCTTCTTCGAATTCGTGATCTGTTGCGTGGCCATGTACTGACCATCGGGCGTGTCAATGACGATGGCGTCGATCTGACCGTTTTGAAGTGCGAGCACCGCTTCGTCCAGGGTGGAATAGATGCGCGGCGCGTGCGTGGGCTTGATTTTGTTGTTGATGTAGGCGAGACCAGTCGTGCCAATCTGATCACCGTAGGTGTACGTCTTTAACTGACTCGCGGAGTGCTTCTTCACGATGGCGTTCGTCTTGAGGGCGACGATCGACTGTTGCACGTCGTAATAACTGACCGAAAAGGTGACGGCCTGCGCGCGGGTAGCGGTGTAGGAGACCTCGTTGATGTCAAAGTCAAAGGCCTTGGGACCGGGTTCGTAACTCGAGTCAAAGGGCTCGTGCACCCACACCACGTTGGACTTCGCCACTCCCAGTTCACTCGCGATCGCGTACGCAACGGCCGACTCGTAGCCCTTGCCATTAGACGGCGTGTTGTTGACGAACCACGGGGTGTAGCCGGGGTCGTCGGTGGCGACGGTCAGTTTTCCCTTGGTGTGCTCTTGACTCGTCACGGCCGTCTTGCACGACGCTAGTGACGGCGGTGACGAGGCGTTGGCGCTGGCATCGACGCCGAGCGAGACCGCGCCGATCGTGCTGAACGTGATCAGTCCGGCGAGCGTGAGTCGTAGGTTGCGCATGGGATTCCTCTTCTTGGTGCGGCGACGTTGTGGTGGTTGCCAGTGTAACGCTGGCTTTCGAGTCATTTCTTGGCCACTCGATGAACTGGCAACGTGGTTCGTCGAACGGCCGCGTTGGCGAGAATCCATTTTCAATAACGACCTCGAATCTGTAGGATGGTTCGGCTGGGAGAGGTGGGTGAGTTCGGTTTAAACCACATTCCTGCTAAGAATGCGGCCTGCGAAAGTGGGCCCGAGGGTTCAAATCCCTCCCTCTCCGCCATCACCACCGAGCGCAGTTCGCTCGGTGTCGCCGTCAATTGAGGAGATGTTCTTGAGGTACTGGATCGAGACGCTCGGGTGCCCCAAGAACCACGTGGACTCCGACAAGTTGGCGGGACTCCTCGAGTCCCAGGGCTATTCGGTGGCCACCTCGCCGGAAAAGGCCGACCTCGTCGTCGCCAATACCTGCGCCTTCATTGAAGCGGCCCGCGAAGAGTCCATTGAGACGGTCCTGGCCTTGGCCGACGTCAAGCGTTCGGGTGCCCGCTTGGTCGTCACGGGATGCATGGCCGAGCGCTACGGCGCAGAACTGGCTACCGCGCTGCCCGAGGTCGACCTCGTC
>DATCFS010000283.1:0-2255 GCA_036509375.1 Acidimicrobiales bacterium | reverse complement strand
CGCCGACGAGCCGCCACTCCCCGCGAGCAAGACCACGGGAATTCGGCGAGAGAGTTCGCCGACCTCGTCTTCGGTCATCACCCGATCGAGCATGATCAGCCCGTCGACGGTGCCGGTCAAATTGAGAAGTGGCGTCATACCGGCCGGGTGATTCTCACCGGCTCCGCAGAGCAGCAGCGAGTAACCGTTGGCCGCCGCTCGGGCCTCCGCGCCTCGAATGACGATGTCGGTATAGAGAAGGCTCGCCTCTTCAACGGCGAGGACATTGTTGTCGACGGCGGTCTGCATGAAGACCAATCCGAGGATCCAGTGCTTGCCGCTCGAGAGTCCCCGGGCCACCGAGTTCGGCACGAATTCAAGTTCGCGCATCGCGGCCAACACCTTGTCGCGAGTAGCCGGGCGAACCGACGCGAGGGAGTTCAGAGCCCGACTGACTGTCGCGATAGAGACGCCCGCCCGCTGTGCGACGTCGTAAATCGTTGGCTGTGAATCAACCACAAAACTCCCCCAATACAGCGGCATCATTGCCTCTGTAACCGCTTACAAAATACACAGAGCGTTCACCTCTGTCAAGCCAGCAAAACCCTTATTTCGTAAGGAAATTCTGAAAAATCTCAAAAAAGTAAGCGTTTACAATGCTTTTCTTGGCACGAAAAAGTTGAAGAAATTTTTCACAAGGTTCACGACTTCGTCGCGCGCCACCCACCACAACTGGTCACGATACAGTCGCCCATCGCGCAAGTGTCGGCACCCCGACCATTCCCGCACGGCGAACGATGCGTCACCGCGCAGGCCAGACACCAGTTGGTCCGTCCAAGATGTTGGTCTGAGGCGACGCCGATGCGTTTTGGACGCAATTCGATAGATTTAAGGCATCAGATCAGTACATTCTCGCGTTGCAATGACCACGGAGGCACGTGTACGTAATCTCCAAGCCGTTAGGTTCGGCCGTGTTTCGTGAGCCTCGATGTGGGTGCCACGTCGTGCAAATTGATTCGACGTTGACGCAATGAGTTCAACCGGCGAATTACTTGACGGCCGATACCGACTCGGGCCCCTGCTCGGTCGAGGCGGAATGTCCGACGTCTTTCGAGCGACGGACGAGCGAACGGGCGTTGACGTCGCCATAAAGATTGTCCGGTCACCCGACGCCGAGTACGCCCGACGCTCCGCGCAAGAGGCGCAGGCGCTACGACGGTTCCAGCACCCCGGACTGGTGCAACTCCTCGACACCGGCGTGAACGGGGACATGGCTTACCTCGTCATGGAGTTCGTCGACGGTTCGAGCCTCGCCGAGACGTTGCGCCTCACGTCGCTCAGCACGGCCCAAACGGCCGACATCGGCACATCACTCGCCGGAGCGCTCGCCTACGTGCACGCGCAAGGGGTCGTCCACCGCGACGTGAAGCCCGCGAACATTCTCCTCGGCTCGGACGGCCGAGCGCGACTCACCGACTTTGGCATTGCGCGACTCGTTGACACGTCGTCACTGACGTTAACGGGCACGATGCTCGGGACGGCGACGTACATGGCACCCGAACAACTCGAAGACCACGCCGTGGGACCGGCGGCCGACGTCTGGTCACTCGGCATTGTCCTGCTCGAGTGCCTCACGGGCCAGCGCGTCTACGCGGGCACCGCGAGTGAGGTCATCGCGCGACGTCTCGCCGGTCCGGTGTTGCTACCGGACGGTCTCCCCGTCGCCTGGAAACTGCTACTCACGGGAATGTTGGCCCACGAACCCGAGAATCGTCTGAGTGCGGCCGACGTGGCATCGATGCTCGTGACGCCGGCCTTCAGCGCGCTGTGGGAACCACCGGCGCCGCTCGGCGAACTGCCCACCTCAATCGTCGGGAGGACGGTGTCCAGCGCAGGTCACGACGGAGGTACGGTCATTCGCGCACCGAACGCGGACCCCCCGACCCGGCGTCCGTCGTCGACGAATGGCCCAGGCATGTCGAGGGGGCGCATTGTGGCGATCGCCGTCGCGGCGCTCTTAGTCGTAGGCGTCATCACGGCTTTCGCGCTCGCCGCCAACAACAAGACACCGCCCACCACGACAACGATTGCACCGACGACCACGACGACGGTGCCACCAACGACCACGACCACGTTGCCCAGCGTTCCCCACGCCCTCGCCAAGATCGTCAACGACGTTGTCGCCGGACAAAGTTCCGGTCTCATGGGCCCCCAGGCCGGTCAGACCGTCTCTGCCGCCGCGCAACAAGCGGTCACCGATCTGAATTCCGGTAATG
>DATCFS010000282.1:0-5137 GCA_036509375.1 Acidimicrobiales bacterium | reverse complement strand
GACGCGCAGCGCCAACAAGTCGAAAGGAATTCGTCGCCCGTCGTTCGACCGGGTCAGCGAAAAATCCTCGTGCTGGATTCAGGTGTCAAGTGGGAGTCGCTCACCTCATCACACCGTGACAAGACCGACTTCATGTTCGTGCGCTACGAAGTGGGCGGGAGCTCAACCGTTGAGGATCGCCTGATCCGTCACGTGGGCATGGAGTGCGGCTACATCCTCAAGGGAACCCTCACGGTCAACGTCGGATTCGACACCCACGTCCTCAACACCGGCGACTCGATCTCGTTCGACTCAAGTCGCCCACACCGTCTCCACAACAGCGGTAACGTTACGGTCGAGGCTATCTGGGTGAACCTCGATTTCCGAGGGAACTGAAACCTCGTCGAGATGACGCCACTAAACCTTCGTGTGGGTCATTCGTTTCACGTGAATGCAGGAGAGAGGACTCATGACCAACGTCAAGATGCCTCAGTTGGGCGAGACGGTCGCCGATGGCACGGTGACCAAGTGGCTGAAGAATCTGGGCGACATGGTGACGAAGGGTGAACCACTCTTCGAAGTGTCCACCGACAAAGTCGACACCGAGATTCCCGCACCGGCCGACGGCCGGTTGTCGCGGATCTTCGTCAACGAGGGTGAAACCGTTGACGTCGGTACGGTCCTCGCGGTAATCGGTGGTGACCTAGTCGACCATGTCGAGGTCACCAACTCGTCACATTCGTCACCTTCGGCGACGTCGGCGAAGGACGTTCGTGCGCCGGTGACGAAGATGGAGCCACCATCGATCGAAGATCGCTCACGACTTTCACCCGTGGTTCGTCGACTGATCGAAGAGAACGATCTCGACCCCTCGGCCATCGCCGGAACGGGACCGAACGGAAGAGTTACCCGGTCCGATGTGCTGGCGTTCATCGAGCGAGAGGCATCAATGCCGGCCACGTCGCCCGGCACGTTGCAGTCGCCTATCGTCCGTCGACTGATTCGCGACCACAGCATTGATCCGAGCACCGTTACCGGCACCGGACCCAACGGCACGATCTCTCGAAGTGACGTCGAGTCGAAAATCAGCGCCGGTGCAACGTCCGCGACCGTTCCCGTGGACGGTGACGAGGTCATTGCCTTCACCAGAATACGCCGACTCACCGCGCACCATATGGTCGACTCCAAGTCAGTCTCGGCTCACACGCTCATGGTGAAGGAAGTCGACTACGAGCGAGTCGAGCTCGCGCGACGTTCGCAGGGAGATCGCTTCAAAGAGGTGGAGGGATTCGGTCTCTCCTATCTGCCCTTCAACGCCATCGCCGCGATTGAGGCGTTACGTGAGTTCCCTCACCTCAACGCCTCAGTAGGAAATGACGAACTCATCGTCCATGGATCCGTCAACCTGGGCATTGCCGTCGACCTCGACAATGAAGGTCTGGTCGTGCCAGTCATCACCGACGCGAACCGTAATGGACTTCGCGAGATTGCCCGCGCGGTCCACGACCTCGCCACTCGAGCGCGGACCAAGAAACTCGAGGCTGACGAACTCGCCGGCGGTACGTTCACCATCACGAACCCCGGCCCCTTCGGAACGCTTCTTACCGGTGCCATCATCAACCAACCTCAAGTCGCCATACTTTCCACTGACGGCGTCGTGCGTAAACCGGTGGTCGTCACGTCGGCGGACGGCGGCGAAGCCATCGCCATCCACTCAGTGGGCCTGCTCGCACTCACGTTCGACCATCGTGCCGTCGACGGCGCCTACGTCGCGCGCTTTTTGAAGCGGATGGCGGACATTCTGAATACCCGCGAGTGGGAGAGCGACCTCTCCTAATTGCACACCGAGGTCGACGGTGCGTACGCGGGGCCACTACTATTGCCCTCTTAACAAGTGCGCACACTTGACAGCGAGAATCACGTCGCGTCAGGTGCGCCGGGGGAATGTCACTACTGCGTGCCAACATTCGCGGGATCGACACGTCGCTCCAACTAGGGGGAAGTAGCCAGGTGCAAGTGATGTTCTTCGCTACAGAGGCGAACGGCCACGTCATTGAACGGTTGGGAGGTGTGTCGTGACGAGCGCGCACATCCTCGAAGCACGTCATCTCGTGAAGCGATTCGGCGACTTCGAGGCCGTGAAGGGTATCGACATCGCAATCGATCGAGGCGAGAGCTTCGGATTCCTCGGACCGAACGGTGCGGGGAAAACCAGCACGATGCGAATGATCTCGGCCGTCTCCAAACCAACCGACGGCGAGATCACGATCTTCGGACTCGATCCTCGCGTCGACGGACCCGAGATTCGAAATCGACTCGGCGTCGTTCCGCAAGAAGACTCACTGGAACTCGAGCTTTCCGTTCGCCACAACCTGGAGATGTTCGGACGGTATTTTGATCTCTCGCGCCGCGAAGTCCGGGAACGAGCAAAGGAGCTCCTCGAGTTCACGCAACTATCCGAACGCGCCAACGACAAGGTCGACAATCTCTCCGGAGGTATGAAACGACGACTCACGATCGCGCGGGGACTAATGAATCGTCCGGAGATCCTCATCCTCGACGAGCCGACAACCGGACTCGATCCGCAGGCCCGGCACTTGCTGTGGGACCGCCTCTATCGACTGAAGCGCGAAGGCGTCACGCTCATCATCACCACGCACTACATGGACGAGGCGGAGCAACTCTGCGATCGTCTCGTGGTCATGGATCATGGTTCGATCGTCGCCGAAGGCGCGCCGCGTGAACTCATCGATCGTTACTCGACGCGCGAAGTCGTGGAACTGCGTTTCGCCACCGACGATCACGAGGGGTACTTAGGCCAGCTCTCTCCGTTCGCCGAGCGCGTTGAGATCCTTCCCGACCGGGTTCTGTTGTACGTGAACGACGGCGACGACACGCTGCGTGACATTCACGCGGCCGGCATCGATCCCTCGAGTGCGCTCGTTCGACGGAGTTCACTCGAAGACGTCTTCTTGCACCTGACCGGTCGAACGTTGATGGACTGATCATGCGCCCCAGCGTCAGCACTCGATTGGGTCGGGCCCGATGGCTTCGCAGTTGGTGGTTCCACGCCGAGTTCTTTATGCAGACGTGGCAGGGTTCGGCCGCCAGTTCGGTTCTGTTTCCAATCCTCTATCTCACGTCGCTCGGCATCGGGGTCGGCCATCTCGTCGCGCATCACCACGGTCTGGTGCAGGGCCAGACGTTCTTGCACTTCATCGCGCCGAGCCTGCTCGCCACGACCACCATGCAGTTGGGCGAAGGCGAATCGCTCTGGCCGGTCCTCGCGTCGGTGAAGTGGGTGCGCACGTATCACGCGGCCGCGTCGACGCCCCTGGAACCGGACGACATTCTGTACGGCAAGCTGGCGTGGGTCGCGACACGAGCCTTCGTGACGTCAGTCATCTACACGATCATCGTCGCGTGCTTTGGCGCACTCGAGTCGTGGTGGGCGCTGACGCTGCCGTTCATTGGGACCCTCGTGGCGGTGGCGTTCTCGGCACCTCTCGTCGCCTTCGCCGCTCGTTCCGAGTCCGACGCGACGTTCACGGCGCTCTACCGCTTCGCATTCGTTCCAATGTTTCTCTTTTCGGCAACGTTCTATCCGCTCAACGCCTACCCCGGTTACTTGCGACCGGTGGTGCAGTTGATCCCCCTGTACCACGGCGTCGCGCTTGCAAGGTCGGCCGCCTTCGGACACGGATCTCTCTCGGCCGAGTTCGCCCACATCTTCGTATTGGTCGCAATGGCCGCCGGCGGCGTGGTCTGGGGCAAGCGCACCATGCGCAAGAGGTTGACCAACTGATGTTGATGCGTGCGATCCCCGTCTTCGGCTCTCGTCGGTCACTGCGAGTTCTCGAACGTAACGCCCTCGTCTACCGAGCGCAGTGGCTGATGTTGCTCTCGGGCTTCTTCGAGCCGCTCTTCTATCTGCTCTCGATCGGCATTGGGCTCAATCACTTCGTCGGCCCCATCCCAGTTGCCGGTCGACTGATCAGTTACGGCACGTTCGTGGCACCGGGCATGTTGGCCACGTCGGCCATGAACGGCGCAATGATCGACTCGATCTTCAATCCCTTCTTCAGGCTGAAAATCTCGCACTCGTACGACGCGATACTCGCCACTCCGTTGGAGGTCACCGACGTGGCGCTGGGCGAAGTGCTCTGGGCGCTGGTTCGCGCCACCATGTACGCCGCGTCGTTCATTGTGTGCATGGTCGTGCTCGGCGACGCCGGCGGTCCGTGGGTCATCCTGTGCTGGCCCGGAGCAATCCTCACGAGTTTCGCGTTCAGCTGCTTCGGCTTGGCCGCGTGTACCTACATTCGCTCGTGGCAGGACTTCGACCTCGTCGCCCTCGTCCAGTTGCCCCTCTTCCTCTTCTCAGCAACGTTCTTCCCGATCACCTTGTACCCGAGGTGGATGGGCGCCATCGTCTCGTTCTCACCGCTCTACCAAGCAGCGACGTTGCTTCGGGGCTTCTCGCTCGGCCAGTTCGACTGGATCATGATCATGCGGGCGGGCTATCTCTTCGTAATTGCCCTGATTGGACTACAGGTGGCGTCGAGGCGATTCCGTCGAATTCTCGCGCCGTGAGGGATCGCGATTAGTTCCGGACCGATTTCCAGTCTGCCTTACCATGCAAACTGTGAACACACCGTCTCGCCACGACGAACACGTACTCGTTGAGTTGGCGCGCGGAGGCGACGAGAACGCCTATCGCGAACTCATTGAGACCCACCGATCAGAACTTCACGCCCACTGCTACCGCATGCTCGCCTCGGCCGACGACGCCGATGACGCGGTGCAGGATGCGCTCCTTCGGGCGTGGCGGGGTCTCGCGAACTTCGAGAGTCGCAGTTCGGTACGAACCTGGCTCTTCAAGATTGCGACCAATGCCGCGCTGGACGTGTCGCAACGTCGTTCACGACGAGCACTCCCGGTCAGTTTCGGGACCGGTGCCAAAGAAGGTGAGGAAGTCGGCGATCCGGTATACGAAATCTCGTGGCTCGGTCCCTACCCCACAACGCTGGACGATACGCCGAGCACTCGAGCGACACCCGACGTTCGTTATGAACGTCGCGAAAGTCTGGAACTGGCCTTCATTGAAGCGTTGCAACTCCTTCCCGCGAATCAGCGCGCGGTGCTGCTGCTTCGCGAC
>DATCFS010000281.1:0-8106 GCA_036509375.1 Acidimicrobiales bacterium | reverse complement strand
CATCGACGGCGTGTTGGCCGACGCGGCCGGACGCCAGCACTACCTTGATTGGGGCGATTGGAAGAGTTTCTTCGACGCCTGCGGTGACGACCCCATCATTGAGGAGATCGAACGACTGCTCGAACTCCTCGATCAATCGTTGAAAGTCGTGTTGCTCACCGGTCGTCCTAGACGGGTACAGCCCCACACCGTTGGTTGGCTCGAACGTTACGGACTTCGCTGGGACCTCCTCATCATGCGCGAGTACGGCGACTACTCGGGAGTCGATGAGTTCAAACGCGGCGCCCTACGAGACCTCGTGAAGGAGGGGTTCGACATCCGACTCGCGCTCGATGACGACCCGAAGAACCACGCGATGTACGTGAGCGAAGGGGTGCCGTGTATCTACATTCACTCCGGTTACTACCTCTAGCAACTAGCGACGACTGAGTTGGATCATCTCCAGCGCTTCGCGGGCCGCTCGACGACCTGAACCGATGGTCGCCGGTATACCGACGCCGTCGTAGGCGTTACCGCACAGCGCCACGCGATGCGCACCGGCCGCTAACTTCGCGTTCGCCACCAGTACGTCGTGGCCGACGTAGTACTGCGGCAGACCGTCGGGCCAGCGTTGCACCAGAAACTCGCTCGGGCCGTCGAAGTGCCCCAACACGGAGGCGAGTTCACGGGTGACCCGGACCACGAGTTCGTCATCCGTGAGTTCGCTCCAACGAGTGTCGTCGCTGCGACCAACGTGGGCGCGTAGGAGCACGCTGTCGCCGTTTCGCAGGTGCGGCCATTTGCGATCAAGGAACGTGACGGCCGTCACCATCATCGACCCCTCGGTCCACGACGTGGCGAGCGGCACGAGCACGCCGGTGCCCGTGGCCGGCAAGGTGACGCCGTCGCGCGGAACGCTGAACGTGATCATCGCGGCACTGGCGCTGCGCACGGTGCTGAGCGCGTCGAGCGTCGGATCGATGGCACCGAGGAGCCGACCAACAACGGGAGCGGCGGTGGCGAGTATGACGGAGTCCGCGGGCGTCGTCGTGGACTCGGTGTCGACCTCCCAGGGGTAGCTCGCTGAGAGCGTTCGTCGAAGTGCCGTCACGGGCACGTCGGTTCGGATGACCACGCCACGTTCCTTGACTTGGCGGGCAATCTCCGCGGGCAGCGATCCGACACCGGTGAGCAGTGAGTAGAACATTGGGCCGTTCGCACCGGGCGTAACCGTCCCGGTGGGGCGCAGCGCATTCATGAGCGATCCGCCCTGGCGTGCTGCTTCGAGCAGCGTCGGAAAAACCGATTTTGCCGACAGTTCGTCGATGCGTCCCGCCTGAATGCCGCCGACCATTGGTTCGACGAATTGATAGGCGAGTTCGCGTCCAAGTTTCGTGCGGACAATCTCGCCAATCGTCGCGTCGTCGCCGATGGTCATGCGCACGGGCATTATCTCGTCACGTCGTGCGTGGAATCTCGCTCGCCACGACAGTCCCGTAACATTGCGTAACTGTCCTGATGAAGTCGGTATTCCGAGTGCGAGACCATCCGGAAGTTCGTCTAAGGCACCACGTAGATAGATCGACGCACCACTCGCATCGATGGCTTCGAGTCGATCACTCCAACCGAGTTCGCGCACGAGATTGACGCCCTCGGGTCGTCGCGCGAGGAATCCATCAGCGCAGAGGTCGACGGTTCGACCCGCGAACTGCGTGGTGGCGAGGGAACCCCCAACACGCGTACTTGCCTCTATGACCTCGATACGCGGCGTCGTCTCGTTCGGTCCCGCTTCGCCGCCGGAGAGCTCCCACGCGGCGCTGAGTCCACTGAGCCCTGCGCCGACGATGACGACTGACGCTCGCGCCACTACGGGGCGGCTCGCAAGACGACGTGGGCCAGTAGGTTCATGAACTCGGCGTCATCGTTCAGCGACTGCGTTCGAACAAGATTGAGGCCGATCTCTGTGGCGACCCCCTGCGCCTCGATATCGATGTCGAAGAGCACTTCGAGGTGGTCACTCACGAAGCCAATCGGGCACGACACGATGTCCGTGATGCCGGCGTCGTGCTTCGTGCGCAGTACTTGCAAAATGTCGGGACCGATCCAAGGATCGGGCGTTCGTCCGGCGGACTGCCACGCGGTGTCCCAGCGCTCGACTCCCGCCAGTTGGGCCGCGCGTTTCGCGCTCTCTCGGAGTTGCTCGGGGTAGTTGTCGCCCGTCAGGAGGATCTTCTCCGGCAACGAGTGAGCCGAGAAGATCACTTCGGTGGTCGCGAGGCGGTCGTCGGCAATGGTGGCGAGTGCGTCACGCACGCGTTCCGCAATGATCTCGAGAAAACCGGGGAACTCCCACCACGCCCCAATCGGTATGAACGTCACGCCACCACCAAGCGCGTCGCGCGCTCGGTCCATGTACTGATCGGTGGACATCGACGACGAGTGGGGCGCCAGTACCAATCCAATGACGGTGGTGACGCCATCGTCGCGAAAGGAGTGCGCCGTCGTTTCGAGGAGCGGCGGTTCGTACTTGGAGCCGAAGCGAACGTCGAATTGTTTCGGTGCGACGACCTCAAGGACCCGGGCAATTCCCGCCACTTGATCGGCGGTGCGTTGTGCGAGCGGCGACGTGCCACCGATGGCGTTATAGCGACGGGTGAGATCGGCGAGTTGCTCAGGCGTCGGAGGCCGGCCGTGTCGAATACGCGTGTAGTAGGCCTCGACGTCGTCGGGCGTTGTCGGTGTGCCGTAGGCCATTACCAGGAGACCGGTCGTCACTTCACGCCGGCCCTTCCCTCGTCGTGGACAACGCGGACCACTGCTTCCAACGCGGAGGGATTGGTCGTCGGCAGGACGCCGTGACCGAGATTGAAGATGTGACCGGGCTCGTTGCCGGCGCGCGCGATCACCTCACGGGCGGCCGCCACGGCCAGATCGTCGCCCCCGAGACACCTCGCGGGATCGAGGTTGCCCTGGACGGGGCGTCCGCCGACCCGGCGACGGCCCTCGTCGAGGTCGACGTGCCAGTCAATGCCCATCACCGAACTGCGCGCCGACGCCATCAGGTCGAGCAGTTCACCAGTGCCGACGCCGAAGAGAATCGTCGGCACGCCCAGGTCGGCAACGCCGGCCAGCACCCGCTCGGTCGACGGAAGCGCGAACCGCTGGTATTCGTCGCGCGTCAGGGCGCCGGCCCATGAGTCGAAGAGTTGCACCGCGCGCGCTCCGTGTCGGACCTGCAACGTGAGAAAGGCAATCGTGATCTCGACCAGTCGGTCGAGCAGTTGGTCGAAAAGCAACGGCTCACGGTGCATCAAGGTCTTGATGACGGCGAAATCGCGCGTCGGCGCACCCTCGACGAGATAGCTCGCGACCGTGAACGGTGCGCCGGCGAAGCCAATGAGCGGCGTATCAGTCGGAGCCAGTTCCTTGACCACGAGGTCGACCGTCGCCGTGACGTGCGCAATGTCGACGGCCTCTAAGGGGCGGAGTCGTTCGAGGTCCGATGAGGTTGCGAAGGGGTTTGCGATGACCGGTCCGCGGCCCGGCACGACCTCCACGCCGAAGCCAATCGCGTGATAGGGAACCACGATGTCCGAGAAGAGAATTGCCGCGTCCACGCCGTAGCGTCGGACCGGTTGCATGGTCACTTCACAGGCCACGGCGGGGTCGGCAATGGCGTCCAAAATCGAACCACCGCCTCGAAGTTCTCGGTATTCGGGGAGCGAACGTCCGGCCTGGCGCATGAACCACACCGGCACGTGCGTGACGTCCTCGCCACGACAGGCCCGAAGGAAAACTGGCTCGTTCACGTCACACCTCTCTCGCCCACAATCTACGTGAGTTGGAGTCGCGCCCCTTTTGAACTGGTGTCGCCACGATTGTCTAGACTTGATATTTCTCAATTTTGAGAATTGGAAAGAGGACGCGATGGCGCACGAGCGTGAGATCAAGGAGGAACAGGTCTTTCTCGATTTGGCGCTCAAAGCCCTTGATCACATGCGCGATGAAGCCCGGTCGCTTCGTGACAGCGCGGCCGTCGCCAACATGCGTGGTGCCGGTGATTTGGTCGAACGCGACGTCGTCATGGGGACCGCACTGCACCGTCTCGATCAGCTCGCCATTGGCGACCAGCCACTCTTCTTTGGGCGAATCGATTACGTGCCGGACGACGACGGGCGTAGTGACGACTACCACGTAGGCCGCCTGGCCGTATCGGACGATCAGTTGAACCCACTGGTCATTGACTGGCGCGCCCCGGTCGCGGAGGCGTTCTACCGAGCCACCGGCGTCGAGCCGCTCGGACTCTCGAGGCGTCGTCACGTCGCGATTCACGGTCACGACGTGACGAGTGTCGAGGACGAGTACTTCGCCGACGCCAACGGCGACATCGATCTACCCGAAGACGAAATGCGTTCGGCGACCGAAGAGGGACTGGTTGACGGTGGCCTCGCGCTAGGTGGACCGGGTGCCTTGCTCGCGGCCTTGGGACGGGCACGTACCGGCCGGATGGGCGACATTGTCGCGACAATTCAGGGCGAGCAAGACCGCATCATCCGAAACCCGCTGGCCGGCGTACTGCTCGTGCAGGGCGGGCCGGGCACCGGAAAGACCGCGGTCGCACTGCACCGTGCCGCCTATCTCCTCTTCACCCACCGGGCAACGTTGGAGCGTCAGGGTGTCCTCGTCGTTGGCCCGAACCCGCTGTTCTTGAACTACATCGAGAACGTGCTCCCGTCCCTCGGGGAATCGGGCGTCACGCTTTCAACCATTTCGGGCCTCGTGACGAACGTCGAAATTCTCGGCCGCGATACCGAACCGGTCGATCAACTGAAGGGCGACCTTCGAATGTCGAAGGTGCTCGCCAAAGCATTACGCACGCGCCAGCGAACGTTAAAGGACGACGTCGAGATTCCCATTGGCCGCGCCATCGTCGTGCTGCGCGCGAAGTACACCCAGGAAGTCGTCGACCGCGCGCGACGTCGTCCCGGTAATCACAACCAGCGCCGTTCGGCCGTTGGTCGCGAGCTCGCCAATCGCCTCGCGAACGAGTACTACGAACGCTTCGTGCGCGAAGGCATCGATGAGGTGAACGCGGTCGGCGAATTGGCCGAACTCATTCGCGCGACGACGCAGTTCCGTTACGTCCTCGAACGGATCTGGCCCCGCCTCTCTGGTCAAGAACTGCTCCACGACCTCTTCGGTGCTCCGGCGTTGCTGCGCGCCGCCGGACGCGGCATGCTCAGTGACGACGAGATCGACCTCTTGTACCGGCCGCGCTCGTCATCGTTCGACGAAGTGAAGTGGACGAAGGCCGACGCCGCACTAATCGACGAAGCCCGCGTCTTGCTCGGTCCCCTTCGCCGACCGCGCCCCGCGGTGAAGATCGCCGAGTCGGGCATCCTTGACGGCATCGACCTCGACTCGTACGCCGGCGACGTGAGGGCGGCCGCACTGCGCGAGGCCCAGCGCCTCGCGCCGGTCCAAAGTACCGAACTCGACGAGGCCGAATTCGTGACCTACGGACACATCGTGATTGACGAAGCGCAGGACCTTTCACCAATGGAGCTTCGCGTCTTGAAGCGACGGGACCTCACCGGCTCAATGACGATCGTCGGTGACATGGGTCAGGCGACGACGGCGTCGTCGTCGGCATCCTGGAACGCGGTCTTGGAAATCCTCGAACCCCGACGGGCGCCGACTCGGGTGGACTTGACGGTGAGTTACCGAACGCCCGAAGAGGTGCTCGACTTCGCCGCGCCGACATTGCTCGCCGCCACACCCGACCTCGAACCGCCCCGTCCGGTACGGCGCGCCGGTCACGTGCCGACGATCGATCAGGTCGGTCCCGAAAACTTCGCCCACACACTCGTGGAGATCACTCGACGAGAGGTGGAAGCCGTCGCCCCGGGTCGAATTGCCGTGATCGTCACGGGCGAGCGGGTGGACGAGGTCGTCGGCATACTGCGTTCCAAGGGTCTCGACGCCATCGATCCCCGTGAGCAGGAGTCCAAGGGACTCGGTGCCGACCTCGTGGTCTTGGCGGCCGAGGGCGCCAACGGTCTCGAATTCGACGGGGTCGTCGTGGTGGAGCCCATCCAAATTGCCAGTCGCGGTGCGAAGGGCCGAACGACCGTGACGCCTCGTGGACTGCGCACGCTCTACGTGGCGATGACCAGACCGACGAGACGTCTGGCGATCGTGGCCGCCGAGGCGCTTCCCGACACCCTGGGCTGAGTAAATCGCCCGACAAGACGCACCGGTGTCTCGATTTCCGCTAGAAATGTAGCCGTGAGTCAGGCGATTCCCCTCAATAGCCTGGCGAAGCAGGAGAAGATCGTCCACGATCGACCGCCGATGCTGGCCATTGGCGTGATGATTTGGCTCGGCAGCGAGCTGATGTTCTTCTCTGGTCTCTTCGCCGCATTATTTACCATTCGGGCGCACCTCGCGTCGTGGCCCCCCGTCGGCACGCACCTCGACGTGTTGCAATCGGGCATCTTTACGATCATCCTCATCGCGTCGTCGGTCACGATGCAGTGGGCAGTGATTTTGATTGAGCATCGACGACGGGCCGAAGCCCGCAAGTGGGTAATCATCACCATCGTCATGGGCACGTTGTTCGTGTCCAACCAGGCCTACGAGTGGACGCACTTGGCGACTCGTTGGTACACCAACTCGTATGGATCGGTCTTCTTCATTACGACCGGTCTCCACGGTCTCCACGTCATCCTCGGTCTCGTCGCCATGTCGTTCCTTTTGTTCCGCATGCGCGGATCGGAAGGGGACCCGGGCGAACTCTCCACGTTTCAGGGCGTGAGCTACTACTGGCACTTCGTCGACGTTGTATGGATTGGGCTCTACTCGGCCCTCTTCTTGCTGAAGTAGGACTGCGTGACGTCACTCTTCATCAAGCGTTGTTTCGCACTCAGTGTGCTCAGCGTCTTCTGCGTCGGTCCCGCACTCCTCTTCGTTGGTTCGGCGCAGGCGTCGACCAAGACCACGCCGTACCAAACGACCCGTAAGAACGCCGGTACGCCCAACTCGTCCCAGGTGAAGAAGAACTCGAGCGGCGTCATCATTTCGTACGGCAACACGTCGATCACGTACCGCGCGCCCGACCCCGCCCTCGCCACACTCGGCCAAGCGCTCTTCGAACAGAACTGCGCCTCCTGTCACGGCACCCAGGCGAACGGCGTGCCGGCCAATGGCGTGTCGGGCGCCTTTCCCGATCTCGTCGGTCTCGGACCGGCGACGATTACCTTCTGGATCGATTCGGGACGCATGCCCGCGACGAACACCCGCGCCATCGAAGCGATTCGTCGCATCCCACGTCTGAACAAGAACCAGGCGCTCGCCATCGCGGCGTGGGTCGACACACTCGCACCGGGCTATCCGCTCGTGCCGTACCCGCACCTGAAGAACGCCAACGTCTCGGACGGTGCCGCACTGTTCGCGCTCAACTGCGCGTCCTGCCACACCATCGAAGGAGACGGTGACGCCCTCGCCTACGGCACCTCGTCGCCGTCACTGCGTCACGTGCCAGCCGTCCAAGTGGCCGAAGCGATTCGCACCGGTCCCGGCAACATGCCGCGCTTCACCGGCAACCTCAGTGACGCCCAAGTGAACGACGTCGTGAAGTACGTGACGACCGAGATCCAACACCCGCAGAACATCGGCGGCTTCGGTCTGGGCGGACTCGGTCCCGTGGCGGAGGGTTTCGTCGGTTTGGCGCTCGGCGTCGGCGTCCTGGCGCTCGTGGGCTTCTGGGTGGGAGAGCGCGACTGATGAGCGATTCGCACGAACACCGCACACCCGTGGCCCTGAAGGGACTGTCCGCCGACGATCCCCACTTGCAGCCGGCCGCGCCCAATCCGCAACTGGTCGAGCAGGTCATCGCCGTCTGCTTCGTCCTGGGCGCGCTCTGCATTGCCGGTTTCGGTGCCTGTTACTGGATCGATGCCCAGGCGTGGAAACTCGGCGCGACCATGGGCTTCGGTCTCTTCTTTCTCGGCGTGGGACTGGTGGCGTGGGGTAAGTACCTGATGCCCCGGGGACCGTTCGTCGAAGAGCGTCACACCTTGGCCAACTCGTCGGCCGACCGCGACGCCCTCGCGGCCGCCATTGTCG
>DATCFS010000280.1:0-3910 GCA_036509375.1 Acidimicrobiales bacterium | reverse complement strand
TCGTCGAGGTGCAGCGCCTGCGGGTTGATCGTCAAGGTCGAGAACAGTATGTTGTCGGCCTCGCTCACGGTGCGCCCCGGCGCGTGGCGGTACACGGTATTGAGTTCGAACTCCTCGAACCAGAGGCCCCGCTGCTGCACGACTGGTCGTTCTTCACTCATAGGGCACTCCTCATCTCGGCGCCGGTCGCTTTGATCACCTCGTCAAGTGTGACCCCGGGTGCGAGCTCACGTAGTACGAGCCCTTCGTCCTCGACATCGAGAACGGCCAGGTCAGTGATGATGCGGTCGACGCAGCGTCGTCCGGTGAGAGGTAGTGAACACTCCTTGACGATCTTGAAGTCGCCGTTCTTGTTCACGTGCTCCATCATCACGATCACCCTCTTGGCGCCGTGCACGAGATCCATTGCGCCACCCATGCCCTTCACCGTCTTTCCCGGCACGATCCAATTGGCGAGGTCCCCCGCCTGCGACACCTCCATGGCACCCAAGACGGCAACGTCGATATGCCCACCACGAATCATCGCGAACGATGAAGCGGAGTCGAAGAATGACGCGCCCGCCAACGTGGTGACGGTCTCCTTGCCGGCGTTAATCAGATCGGGATCGACGTGCGCGTCGTCGGGGTAGGGACCGACGCCGAGAACGCCGTTCTCTGAATGCAGGACGACGGTTATTCCCGGCGACAGATAGTTAGGAATCAACGTGGGCATGCCGATGCCCAGATTGACGTAGTCGCCGTCGTGCAGTTCCAACGCCACTCGCGCGGCGAGTTCTTCGCGGGTGCGCGCCATCAGTTCGCGCCCGTGCCCAAGGTGTCGACGGTTCGCACCGTGCGACGCTCGATTCGCTTTTCGGGATTGGGCACGAGGACGATTCGCTGCACGAAGATGCCCGGCGTGTGCACGCGCGCCGGATCCAGTTCGCCCGGTTCAACGAGTTCTTCGACTTCGGCAATCGTGATTCGACCGGCCTGGGCGCAAAGAGGGTTGAAGTTCTGCGCGGCCTTGTCGTAGACCAAATTGCCGTGACGGTCGCCGAACTTGGCGTGCACCAGCGCGAAGTCGCACGTGATGGCGTGTTCAAGCACGTACCCCAGGCCGTCGAACACTCGACTCTCCTTAGGCTCCGAGCCGGTCTCGACCGAACCGTCGGGTCTGTAGCGAAGGGGAAGTCCGCCGTTGGCGACCTGGGTACCGACGCCCGCCGGCGTGTAAAACGCGGGGATGCCGGCGCCCCCGGCGCGGAGTCGCTCGGCCAAGGTGCCCTGGGGCACCAATTCGACCTCGAGCTCGCCGCTCAGGTACTGACGCGCGAACTCTTTGTTCTCCCCGACGTACGAACCGGTCGTTCTGCGTATGCGTCTCTTCTGAAGCAGCATGCCCAGTCCGAACTCGTCGACGCCGCAGTTGTTGGAGACGGTGACGAGGTCCTGGGCGCCGTTCGCGAGCACGCCCTCGATGAGTGCCTCGGGCAGTCCGCACAGTCCGAATCCTCCGACCGCGATTGACGAGCCGTCCACGATGTCGCGAACCGCCTCGGCCACGCTGGCAACGACCTTGTCCATCACCTCACCGCTTCCTCGACGCCGCGACGAACTGTCGCCGCCATCGTCGTTCGACGTCGTTTCTAGGCGTCATCACTGGCAACCTCAATGGGAGTCAGACGCGCCACAATCTCGTCGACAATGACTGCGTCGCCCTCTCGCACAAGAATATCCACGGTGCCCGCTTGGGGAGCCACGAGGACGTGCTCCATCTTCATCGCCGACACGACGACGAGCGCCTGACCACTCGTCACCACGTCACCCCGCACGGCTCGAACGGCCAAGACGGTGCCGGGCATGGGACTTCGAATATCGTTGCTGGACGCGGCCGTCCCCTTCGATCGCCGAACGACCTCCTCCTTCAGCGCCCACGTCTCGCCATTGACGCAGACCCACGTCGTCGCGCCGTCGAAGTGAAACCACGCCCGATACGTTTCGGCGCCCACGTCCAACCACCAGTCGTTGTCCTTCCCCATCAGACGCACCGGAACGTCGTCAACGTCCATCGTCGACGCGACGATGAGCTCGCGGTGCGTTAACAACGTCACGACGAGCGTCGGACCACCGCGCTGCGCGACGTCGAACGAAAGCGGGTGATGGGAACCGCCGAGTCGCCATCCGTCGGCGCCGTCCCACGGGTCGAAGGCGGCCGTGTCGCGACGGCGCCGGTCGAGCTGCGCCAGGGCGTACAAAGCGAGCACCTCGAATGACGGCGTCGTCGCAACGAGTCGACTGAGTTCGCGCTCGATGAGACCGGTGTCCATGTGGCCACGCAGTACGTCGCGGTCCTCGACGAGACGGGCCAGAAACGAGGAGTTCGTTTCGACGCCGAAGATGACGGACTCTCGAAGTGCGGCGCGCAGACGCGCGAAGGCGCGTGCCCGGTCGGGTCCCCAGGCAATGATCTTGGCGAGCAGTGGGTCGTACTCACTCGACACGACCGTGTCGTCGCGCAAACTGCTGTCGACGCGAACGCCCTCGAGCCCCGGTTCGCGAAGAACGACTATCCGTCCAACGGTCGGGAGGAATCCCCGCTCCGGGCTCTCCGCGTAGATCCGCGCTTCAACGGCGTGCCCGGACGCCTTGACACTCACCACCTCGGAGGTCAGTCGTTCGCCCGCGGCGACCAGTAACTGCTGTTCGACGAGATCGAGCCCGGTCACCAGCTCGGTCACGGGATGTTCGACCTGCAGGCGGGTGTTCATCTCCATGAAGAAGAACTCGTCGGGACGGCGTGACGAGACAATGAACTCGACCGTGCCGACGCCCGTGTAGTCGACACTTCGCGCGGTGGCGAGTGCGGCATCGCCAAGTCGCCTCCGAGTGTCGTCGTTGAGGAGGGGAGACGGCGACTCTTCCACGACCTTTTGGTGGCGACGCTGCAGCGTGCATTCGCGTTCGCCGAGATCGACGACCGTTCCGAAGTTATCGGCCAACACTTGGACTTCAACGTGGCGCGGTTCCTCGACGAAGCGTTCGAGGAAGAGGGTGTCGTCGCCAAACGACGAACGGGCCTCTCGACGCGAGCTCGTAAGCGCGTCACGCAGTGCCTCGGCACGCTCGACGAGTTGCATCCCTTTCCCGCCGCCTCCGGCCGACGGCTTGACGAGCACGGGATAGCCAATCTCGTCAGCGGCCGCCGCGAGGTCGGCGTCGGTCATACCCAACGCCACACGTCCGGGGACGACGGGAACGCCGACCGCAGCGACACGAAGTTTGGCTTGGATCTTGTCGCCCATGAGTTGGAGGGCCTGCACCGGCGGACCAACGAACACGAACCCACTCGAGGCGCACGCCTCGGCGAAGCGCGCATTCTCCGAGAGGAACCCGTAGCCGGGGTGAACGGCCTGGGCGTGACTGACCTCGCAGGCGTTGAGGATCCGCTCGATGTTGAGGTAACTCTCGCGGGGGGACGCCGGTCCGAGGTAGATCGCCTCGTCGGCGTCGAGCACGTGGCGCGCCTCTCGGTCGGCGTCGCTGTAGACCGCCACCGACCGGACACCGAGGCGCCGAAGGGTGCGAATGATCCGCACGGCAATCTCGCCTCGATTGGCGATGAGGACGGTCTCGAACATGCCCGTCACATCCGGAACACGCCGTAGGCAATGTCGGCGAGTGGTGCGTTGGCGCAGACCGAGAGGGCGAGCCCCAACGTTCTTCGCGTGTCCAGAGGAGTGATGATGCCGTCGTCCCAGAGACGGGCCGTTGAGTAGTAGGCGTTGCCCTCCTCCTCGTACCGGCGACGGATGGGTTCCTTGAAGGTCTCTTCGGCTTCGACGGCCCACTCATCGCCCGCCGTTTCAATTTGCGTGCGCTTCACGGTCGCCAGTACGGCGGCGGCCTGCTCGCCGCCCATGACCGAGAT
>DATCFS010000279.1:0-2070 GCA_036509375.1 Acidimicrobiales bacterium | reverse complement strand
GAGCCACTCCTCAAATCGAGTCGTCAGAAAGCCGCTCAACGAATAGTCGGCCGGACGGTCGGGCTCGGTGCGAAGTGCGGGCTCCCATCCGCTCGGCACGTCGTAGCCCAGCGCGCGCAAGTAATGGATCCATCCGGCCTGGCTCTCGGGAAGATAGAGACCAACGGAGAAACCCGGTAGCACGCCGTCGTAACTGTCGAGTCGAGGATCGTCGGGTCCTTCGGCCGAACTGGGATCGAGGCCCTGATCCGTGTAGCCGAACAAAGTGGGGTCGTAGCCGGCCCGCCGGGCGACCAACGAGATGTTGTCGAGTCCCCGCGACAGTGGTGTGCCGTTCGCTACGACGCGATTGTTCATTTGGTAGGTGCCCGTATAGAGAGCGGCGCGCCCCGGTGAACAGGGAGCGGCCTGGGAGAAGTGGCGCTCGAGGCGTACGCCTTCACTGGCGATGCGGTCGAGCGTTGGCGTGCGTACGAGGGGATGACCGGCAGCGGCGTACCCGTCTCCTCGAAATTGATCGAGGGTGACGAACAAGACGTTCACGACGACGCGTGTTCCACGTATCGGTGCATGTGGAGAGCGAGATCGTCGATGATTTCAAGCGTCTCGGGCACCATGGTTGGCAACCGCAGGAAGCCGTGAATCATGCCCGGGGCCTCGAGTAATTCGACGCGCACGCCAAAGTGCTCGAGCAGTCCGGCGTAGGCCACGCCTTCGTCACGCAGTGGGTCGCACTGGGCGACCACGACGATCGCCGGTGGTGCACCGGCGAGGTCGTCGAACATCAGCGGGCTCACCCGTGGATCGGTGTGGTCGCGCCACTGCCCGAGGTACAGCTCGTAGTCGTATCGCAAGTGATCGACCTCGAGGACGTGGCCGCTTCCGAACTTCTTCACCGAATCGGTGTAGAGCTCGGGCCCGAGCGTTGGATAGATCACCACCTGACCGGCAATGGCGAGTCCCTCGTCCTTGGTGAGCGCGCAGGCCACGGTAATCAGGGTGGCGCCAGCGGAGTCGCCCATCACGATCAATTCGGCGGCCGGTTCGTCGAAATCCGCCAGGTGAGCAGCGACGTAGCGAAGCGTGTCGACGGCGTCGTTGATGCCCGTCGGGAACGGGTGTTCCGGAGCCAGGCGATAGTCCACGGACAGAAACCGCATCCCGGTGTCAGACGAAAGTCGTCGACAGAGTGCGTCGTGCGTGTCGAGGTCCCCCACGACGAAACCGCCGCCGTGGAAGTACACGACCAACGCCTTGCTCTCGTCCTCGAGTGGTACGTACAGGCGCGCACGAAGGGTTCGCCCGTCGAGTTCGATCTCGACGTCGAGCACTGATGCCACTTCTTGCACGTCACCGCGTTGCGACAATGCCAGTTTTCGATACGCCTCGCGTCGTTCATCGGCGCTCATCGACGAGGGATGAACGGCGGGACTCTCGCGCACGGCGCGAACGTACGGCTCTAGCGCTGGGTGGACCATTCCAACCTCCATCGCCCAAGACTACGCACCGCACGCGCCTCTGAGCACGGGAGCCTCGAACTACGCGCTCACGTCATCCCAGCCGTTCCACGCCTGCTTCACGTCGTCCACCGCGTCACGCCACCCCCGACGTGCGACCTTTCGCTCCGCGTCGTGGAACTCCTCCATCTCGCGCAGCGCCTCCTTCAGATCGGGCTCCGTCACCACGAGCGCTCGGAGCCACTGCCTCGTTGATGCTTGATCGTGGACGACGCCCAGCTTCTTCTGGGCCGTCTCTGCTGATCGCGCGACGCGCAGCGCCGGTGCACCCTCGACCATGCCGATGATCTCACAGCCGCATTGCACCCGCTTCAGCTCGATACGGAGTTGGTGCAAATTCTCATTGTTTTGATCGTCACGGGCGACGCGTCGGGCCTTCTTTAGTTCGCGCCACGCCGGCGCGAGCAACGACGACAAGTCGTCAATCGACCGCGTCGTGGTTGACGGGGCGAAGCGGATGGAACGCGCCAACGTCGCCACGTCGTCGACCACACAGGCGTATCGCTTGGTCGACTTCTCGACGGCGCATCGCTCTTGTGCTTCATTGATCAGT
>DATCFS010000278.1:0-13093 GCA_036509375.1 Acidimicrobiales bacterium | reverse complement strand
TTGGCCGGACTCGTGGTCCACGCACCTTCGAGCCCGCTGGAGATTGCGTCGCCGCCTCTGCCTGAACCGAAACTGCTCGTCCAACCAAAACCTTGCGCTTCAATGCCGGACGCTTCAGGCTCGCGGCCTCCGTAGACATTGGGGTCAGCGGCGCCGTGCGTCTTACCAAACGTGTGACCACCAGCAATGAGGGCGACGGTCTCCTCGTCGTTCATTGCCATACGGCGAAACGTCTCTCGAATATCGGCGGCGGCGGCCAGATAATCCGGCGCACCATTGGGACCCTCGGGGTTCACGTAGATGAGTCCCATCTGCACGGCACCGAGTGGCGTATCGAGCTGGCGCTCTCCGGTGTAGCGCTTGTCATCGAGCCACGTCGTTTCATACCCCCAGTGAATGTCGTCTTCCGGCCCCCAGATGTCCTCACGTCCACCGGCGAATCCGAACGTCTTGCATCCCATGGACTCCAACGCGCAGTTGCCGGCGAAGATCATGAGGTCGGCCCACGAGATCTTGCGCCCGTACTTCTGCTTGACCGACCAGAGAAGGCGACGGGCCTTGTCGAGGTTGACGTTGTCGGGCCAGCTATTGAGCGGCGCGAAACGTTGCGCGCCCGAACCCGCACCACCACGGCCGTCATGGATGCGATACGTACCGGCGCTGTGCCAGGCCATACGAATGAAGAGGGGTCCGTAGTGTCCATAGTCGGCGGGCCACCAGTCCTGCGACGTGGTCATTGCCGCTTCAATGTCCTTCTTGAGGGCGTCGAGATCGAGTGTCCTGAATTCCGCGGCGTAGTCGAAGTCTTTGTCCATCGGGTCGGCCGCGAGAGAGTGCCCGTTCAGGATGCTTACGTTCAATTGATTAGGCCACCACACTGCGTTGGTTTGGCTTTCACCCACGTGCGTGTACGAACCACCCACGACCGGGCACCTTGTTACGTCAGACATACTCTCTCCTTTGATGATTGGTACTTAATGACGGGCTACTCCCCGTTGGATTCGTTGAAACGGCTTATGACTTTTGTACTGCGATTTTGTTCTTCAGTTGACGACGATTCGTTCGAGGATCAAGGCGGGTCGACGTTCGATTCTCACTTTGACACTGTGCGCATCGACCCCAAAAGGCGATTTCCGCCTCGTCGATTTCAAAGCCAACATTGTCGCTGGCCTCAAGACAGGGCGCGGCACCGACGGCGCAGTCGACGTCGACGACGTCACCACAGA
This sequence comes from Acidimicrobiales bacterium, assembly GCA_036509375.1. Lineage (GTDB taxonomy): Bacteria > Actinomycetota > Acidimicrobiia > Acidimicrobiales > RAAP-2 > RAAP-2. The sequence continues at coordinate 11,867 of DATCFS010000278.1, read as the reverse complement.
GTCGACAGATCAAGTGATGGTGATTGTCGTTGACGCGATCCTCATAACGAGCGGGTGATCCGACGGGTTGAATTCGACGGACGAGGCCATTTTCAACGAGCAGGTTGAGGGCGTCATACACGGCCTGTCGCGAAACTGCGCCGATGTCGAGTTGGACCATTTCGAGCACAACGTCGGCACTGATGTGCGGTCGTTGTGAGACTGCTCTCAGCACAGCCAAGCGTTGGGCAGTCGCCTGAATACCGTGGCGCCGAAGCGATTCGACAGAAGTTGTGATCATCTTCTCGCACGATATCACCATCTGGACTTACTCCAGAATCAGAATCGTTCCAAAGAGATGAAACGACTGGGGTTTGTAGCTATGACGCTCTTCGATTCATGGCGAACCAGTGGGTCCAGATGGGCGTCGTATCACTACGCAGGTACCACACGTAGCCATAATCGACATTGGGTCGCGCATCAACCACGATTCGTCGCGAGAACCTTCTTCAAACGACTCTCATATGCCGGCTGCTGCACAGCTTGCTGGCCCCCGGTACGCAACAGACTTCGACTCTGGCGGCGCGGCCACGAGCAGCGCTCCAGATTTACCCAAGGAGAATGAATAGTGCGCACTGTGGGGCCACCCTTCTAAATAAGGCCCACCGTGACCCTTTCGAGTCAGTGCCGATTTGGAAGGCTTCACGCCACGGTGCTGTGCGTGAAATGCCGCAAGTGCCACGGCGACGGTGGCCCCGTCGGCTTGACATGACTCCACGCCAGACCCGTTCGTCGTGAACGGAGGCAGGCCCAGATCACGATTCACGACATTGAGGTCGCGCACCCACGCTGCCAAGTCCGACATGGTTGTGGAGGTCCATGTTGAAGCCGTATCGGGGCTCGCCAATTCGCCAGCGAGTGCCATGTCGGAGATAAGCGGTAATGACGCGGAGTAGACCGACTGCACCTTACGTTGTTCGCTAGACGGCCAAGACTCGGTACGCAATTTGCCCTGAAGGACGGTAAAGGCCACTCCCAGTCGCGCCGCCACCGCTTCGCTTTGGGCGGCCGTCGACGTGTTGGTCAATCGGGCCGCCTGCGTTGAGAACGTCGCAAAGGCGTTATAGATGGCAACTTCATCCTTGATCGCGTGCGTCACTACCGTTTTTTTCTCAGTCGTGGCACCCGACTCCGCGACGAAGCCCGTAACCAAGGAGAGTGATAGTCCGAGAGCGCCTATCTTCTTACACCAGGTCACCACTACTCCGTCCACGCTATTAGAACGATGCTATCGACAACGAGAATCGCCAACTCCGGAGACACCGACTCAGCAGTGCCAGCCGAGCAGCCCGTCGCGGCAAAGATCGAGAGGCGATAACTTTTCACTGCGAGGCGGAAGTCTTTAGTCCACACCGATTGAGTGACTCTTGCGACCACCATTTTCGGTGCATCGGACGGACTCGTCGCGAGTATCGCGTTGATACTCGCGACCATGACCCACGGAAAAGGGTCGTCCTCGCCGCCGTGATCGGCTTGCTCGTCGCCGAAGGTCTCGGGATGGCGGCAAGCCAGTTCCTTTCCGATCCAGATCGCAATCTCCGTCAGGCGACGATCGTGGGTGTCGCGACGTCGGTCACGATCATCGTGCCCGCGGTGGCGTTGATGTTCGCGTCGGGCACGACGGCGGCAGTGGCCTCGTGTGCCATCGCGCTGCTCTTCGCCGGACATATCTCTCGCGCACGGCCCGGCGGTTGGTCAACGTGGTTGCAGACGTACGGCGTCCTCATAGGAGTCGGTGCCACCGCAACCAATGCTGGACGTCTTACATAGGCCTTAATTCGGTCGCGCACGTCCAGTGACGCCTAGATCTGGAAGTGCTCGACTTGCCCGGTGGCAGACAATCCGCCGTCCCGGCGCGTTCCAGCTTCCATGAGAGGCTGCGTCGACACGGCAATCCAACGGCACAGCGGTTTCGGCTTTTCTAGGTCATCGCCTCACGCACGCAGCGCCCCGTCACCTCGCCACAGCGAACGCGCAAGAACTATTTGAACGACCGAAACATGGCGTTCCGCAAAGCCGGCAGTGCAGTAGGCGAAGTAGAACCGCCACCGCCGCAGGAACGCGTCGTCGAGTCCCAGGGCGACGGCGTCCGCCCAACGTTGGTCCAGACGTTCGCGCCACTCAGTGAGCGTTCGCACGTAATGCGGTCCGAGGTCTTCCAGATCGGTGAGTCGCAGATCAGACGCGCGCGTAAATGCTTTGGCCATGGCGGTGATTGATGGAAGTCCGCCACCCGGGAAGATGAATGTTCGGATGAAGTCCTGTCTTGTCTTGTATCGCTCGAACTCTCCGTCATCGATCACGATGCACTGCAATACGGCCCGTCCGTCTGGTACGAGAAGATTTGCGCAGGTGGCGAAGAACGTCTCGTAGTGGCGCCAATCGACCGCTTCGATCATTTCGATCGACACGAGATGCGTGAACGGGCCCTCGAGGTCTCGATAGTCGCGGTTAAGGACAGTGATCTTGTCTTCGAGTCCGGCCTCGGCAACCGCGCGTCTCGCAAAGGCGTACTGCTTTTGCGAGATGGTGGTGGTCGTGACCCGGCATCCATAGTGCTCGGCAGCGTGCAGGGCGAAGCCTCCCCAGCCCGTGCCAATCTCGACCACGTGGTCCCGCGGACTGAGTTGCAGTTTGCGACAGACGCGATCGAACTTCTCTCGCGAAGCCTCCGCCAGCGTGCTGGTGGTCGAGGTGAACACGCCGCAGGAGTATGCCATGGTTTCATCGAGGAAGAGGCGAAAGAATTCGTCGCCGAGGTCGTAGTGCGCAGCAATGTTCGCACGGTCCTCGGACTTTGAAGGCCGTCCAATGGATCGAAACGGGCGACGCAAGAGGTGGGTAACTAGTGCAAGTCGGCGAGGCAGTCGGTTGATCCGGTCGAGGTTGAGTGTGAGCAGACGCAGCAGCGCGACCAGGTCGGGGCTGTCCCACTCGCTCAGGAAGTACGACTGGCCAAGCCCAATGCCTCCACCCGCCAAGACGCGATTCCAGACGCTGGCATCGAGGACCTCGAGGTTGGCCATCAGTCCTTCATCTCCCACAGTTCCGAAAGAGCCTTGTCGGCCGCGTTCGCTGATGGCAAGCGTCCCGTGTCGCATTTTGCGCGCGAGTGCCGTCAAGAGCACTCGCGAGAGTACGGTTCGGCTCGCCGTCCATCGCCCCAACGGGCGCGTGGGCTGACTCACGATGCGACAGCGGGATGAGTGAAGAGCGGCACACGCGCTACCCAGAGACGCAACGCCCGCAAATAGATGCCGAGCGACACCCGATGCGTGAGAAAGGGATGTCGCACGAGCAGTCGCGTGAGCTCTCGACGCGTCATGTCGCGGCGGTCAAGGGACAGGACCGCGCGAAAGACAACGTCGTCACCGCGAACCACGGCGATCGAAACGTTGCAACGCGCACCAGGTGCGGGGACGTGGAAGCGATAGGAGAGGTCCATTGGGAGGAAAGGCGACACATGCATTTGCTTGGGCTGTTCAATTTTGTCAACTCCCGCGCGGGTGTCGAGCACGTACGCATGCGCCTCACCCCATGGTGTGTTGTTGACATCGACCACTACGGCCTCAAGCGTCACGCCGTCGGCCGCGTAGCAATAGTAGAGAGCGAGGGGGTTGAAGCACCAGCCCCACGTGCGGTGGTGGGCAAGGAGAAGGATCGGGCCCCCGGGTCGGAAACCGGCACGATCAGCGACCGTGTCACGAACGACCGAGGCTAAGGGTCTGGCTGCGTCGCCCATATAGTCACCGCGGCGAAACTCCATGACGGCGCGGCCTTTGGAACTCCAGATCGGGGCGAAGGTACTCATGAAATCGAGTTCATCCACGTCAACTAGTGGCATGGCGACGCGGTACGTGAATCGCCGGTGTTGTACTCCGCGCCGTTCGTGGAGCACCGATCCATCGTAGATCGACGGCTTCACTGCCGCGCCATTTCGAACGCGTCGGCCCCGCGCATTCTTTGCACGGCCCTTAGAGCACTTTGGACTCCATCTTCATGAAAGCCGTAGCCCCAGTAGGCACCCACGAAGTGTGAGCGGTGTCGTCCGTCAATGTCGCCGTGCCGGCGCTGCGCGCGTAGGGCCGCTTCGTCAAAAGTCGGGTGGGCGTAATCAAAGGACGCGATGACCTTCGAAGGGTCGATGGTGGCATCCGCATTGAGCGTGATGCAGTAGTTGGTCGTCGACGTGAGATCTTGGAGTCGATTGGCGTAGTACGTGAGGACCGGCACTCGCTGTTCGTCGCTCGTGCGACGGTAGTTCCAACTGGCCCATGCGCGGCGTCGCTTGGGCAGGAGGCGCTCGTCAGTGTGTAGCGTGGCACGGTTTGGTTGGAACCGAAAGGCTCCAAGGACCGCGACCTCATCCGGCGAAGGCGAAGCGAGCAGCGCCAAGGTCGTGTTCGCGTGTGTCGCGAAGACAACGCGGTCGAATCGCTCCCCCTCGGGCTGGCCATCGCTTCGTACGAGCACGCCGTCGTCATCACGTTCGACGACGCGCACCGCGCAGCGTGTACGGATCCGGTCTCGGATCGGCCAGGTGAGCGCGTCCACGTAACGCTTCGCTCCGCCCACGACGGTCCTCCACGGAGGACGATTGCCGAGCGAGAGCAGGCCGTGCTGGTCGAGGAATCGAGCCAACGAGGTCATCGGAAAGGAGGAGAACTCCTGAGGGTTCGCCGACCAGATCGCGGCGCCCAACGGCACGAGATAGTCATCGACGAAGGGCTGCGAAAAACCCTCCCGATGCAGAAAGTCATCCAGGGAGAGCGAGATGTCGTCGTGATCGAGGAGGGCCCGTGCGGCGCGGTTGAATCGTGGAATGTCGGAGACCATTCGCACGAAAGAGGGGCGTACGGCGTTGCTTCGACGGGCGAGCAACGTGTTGAGGTTCGTTCCTCGATACTCGAGTCCGGTGGAAGGTGACGCCACGCTGAAGCTCATGTCGCTCGGCTGCGAGGCGACGCCCAGCCGGTCGAGCAGAGCGGTGAATCCGGGGTAGTTGCGTTCGTTGTATACGATGAAACCAGTGTCGATGCCGAGCGTCTGACGGGGCTCGTGGACAGCGACCGTGTTGACGTGACCGCCTACGCGATCGTCAGCCTCGAACACGACGACGTTCGAATCTGGCGAGAGTTGGTGTGCCGCGACGAGACCGGCGACCCCACTACCGATGATGGCTATTCGTTCCATTTCCGCTCCATTAGCCCGCGAGCCATTGATTTAGTACTAAACTACTGCAAGGAAGTCCCGCCCGCGAAAAAAGGCCCGAACAATGCCCGTTTACACCGCCTCCATTTCCTCCACTTGGAGCGTCGACGAAGCTTTCACGTACATGGGTGACTTCGCGAACGCACAGAGGTGGGATCCGAGTGTCACGTCGGCACACCGCATCGATGACGGCCCGCTCGCCACGAACTCTGCGTTCGAACTGACGGTCCGCTTTGCCGGACGCGACAAGACGCTGCGCTATGCAGTCACATCGATTGATCCGCCGCGCACGGTTGTGTTCATGTCGTTGACCGGTTCGCTCTTGTCCGCGGATACTTTGACCTTCGTACCCCGAGCCAACGGATGTGAGATGACGTACCGCGCGGAGCTTCGCTTCACTGGTATTGCCGCGGTGGCGAACCCTCTCCTCGGACTCTTGTTTCGACGTCTCGGCGATCGGGCGCGCGACTCGTTGCGCGAGATCCTCGGAAGCCCCCTCGCAAGTGCGTGACGCCGTACGCCGAGGCGTCGATTCCCTCCTCGAGTTCACCGTCGCGGGCAGTTTCTCGCGCATCGGTCCGGTGATTCGTCGATACGTGTTCGACTGGCAACCAATCGACGGGCAGAGCGTGCGTGGCCAGGTCGCCGTTGTCACCGGCGCCACGTCCGGTCTGGGACTCGAGTGCGCGACAGCGTTGGCCCGCATGGGCGCTCGAGTGATTCTGCTTGTGCGCAATAGTGAACTTGGTGCACAGGTGAGCGCGCAGATCTCGGCGTCGACTGGAAACGACGACGTCGCAATCATCGTGGCCGACCTCAGTGACCTTGACAGCGTTCGCGGCGCGGCCGCAGAGTTGCGTCGACTGCCGGCCGTCCACATCCTCGTGCATAACGCTGGCGCAATGTCCAAGGACTTCAACGTCACCGCGCAAGGAATTGAGCGCACCGCCGCCGCCCAACTTGTCGGACCGTTCTTGCTCACGTCTCTTATTCGAGACCAATTGCAGTCCGGATGGGCGCGGATCGTGTGGGTGACGTCGGGCGGTATGTACACTGAGCCGCTCGATGTCGATTGGCTCGAGGCGCCCGAGCGCGACTACGACGGTGTGCGCGCCTATGCGAAGGTCAAGCGCGCTCAGGTGTCACTCAACGCCGCGTGGGCCCCGCGTTTCAAAGCTCTCGGCGTCACTATGACGGCGATGCATCCAGGTTGGGTGAACACCCCAGGTTTGCGTCAGTCACTACCGAGCTTCGCTCGACTCATGCGTCCCTTCCTGCGTCTACCGGCGCAGGGCGTCGACACCATCCTTTGGCTGGTCACGACGCCGAGCGACCTTACGCGGCCCGGCACGCTGTGGTTGGATCGACGTTCACGCGGTCTTCATCGCCTGAGGCGCACCCTACGAAGCGACAACGAAGAAGAGAGAGTGCGACTCCTGAACTTTTGCCTCGAGCGAAGCGGACTCGAAGTTGGACCGGGACCGACGCAGTGAGAATGTGGATGGTGGATCCCATGGTCCTGTGTCGAAAACACCTACTCGGTGAGCACGTCGAGTGTCACATGTTTCGCGGCTCGCTAAAAAGGGGGAAATCACTTCGCGGCTTTCTCGATGCGGGTCTGTTGGACTCTCGCCAGCTCGCGCGACGCCACGATGCGTTGGCCAAAGAGATGATGCGTCGCAACTACCATCACGAGTCACCGTTGCCTCGCGACTTCGACGCGAGAGCTGCAATAAGTGACGTCAACTCCGATGCGTCGATGCGCGAGCTTGCTGCGCGGTGCGAAGAGTGCCGCGAACGCCAATCGAACGTGCGCAAAGAGCCGCGACTCCGGTCTCGAGATTCCGACAGAAGTCGTCAATGACACAGAATCGAATTCTCGTAACCGGCGCGACGGGCTTCGTCGGAAGTCGACTTGTGCCGAAGTTGCTCGACCGAAGACTCGCGGTGCGTTGCCTCGTCAGAACCGCTTCAAAACTCGACGCCGTTTCGTGGAGAGACCAGGTCGAAGTCATCAGTGGCGACATCGGCGGCGATCTCACGTCGGCCATGGACGGCGTCGACATCGCGTTCTACCTTGTCCATTCGATCGGCGAGGGACCCGACTGGGCTGAGACAGAAAAATACGACGCACGCAACTTCGTCCGGGCGGCCGAAAGTGGGGGTGTCCGAAGGATCGTGTTCCTCGGCGGACTGGGCCGAGATGACGACACGCTCAGCCTGCACCTTCGGACCCGACATGACGTGGGTCGAATCCTCGCATCCACGACCGTCGAGGTCGTTGAACTGCGTGCCGGCGTCATCGTCGGAGGAGGTTCGGCCAGCTTCGAGATGCTCCGCAAACTTGTCGAAGTCTTGCCGTGCATGGTGACCCCTAAGTGGGTCGAAACACGGTGCCAACCGATTGCGATCACCGACATGATCGAGTTGCTCGTTCGAGCGGCGATCTCGACCGAGCTGTCGCCCGGTGTCTACTGCGCGGGCGGACCTGACATCCTCACCTACAGCGAAATGATCACGATGTTCGCGGACGCGGCGGGACTCCCCCGCCGATGGCTGCTGAAAGTGCCACTGCTCACGCCGCGACTCTCTTCCCTGTGGGTGGGACTCGTGACACCACTTCCGGTGCCCCTTGCCCGCGAGCTCGTGGAATCACTTGTCAACGAGGTCATCGTCGAGGGACAGTCGGCGTGTCAGGTGCTCGAGGTTGCGCCATTGGGAATTCGCGATGCCATGGATCGAGCGATCTCGGCGACGCGCGAGGTCGGCACTGCTATGACGGAGGGACCGTTCGACGCCTTCGCCACCCTCGACACGGACCCCAAGTGGTCGGGCAGGACCGTCCTGAGCGACAAGCGGACGGCGACAACGACCGCCGCACCGGCTGCGGTGTTCGCAGCTCTCGAACGCATTGGCGGCGCGAACGGTTGGTACGGAGGGGGTTGGCTTTGGTTCGTACGGGGTTTACTTGACCAGTTGGTAGGCGGTCCGGGACTGCGACGTGGACGCGCCCCGTCGCTCGTCGAAGGCGAATCGCTCGACTTCTGGCGCGTAGAAGGACTTGATCCGCCGCGACGCTTTCGACTACGGGCCGAAATGCGCCTTCCGGGCCAAGCGTGGCTCACGTGGGACATCAACACCGAAGGTGCCACGACGACCGTCGTTCAACGTGCCGACTTCCACCCACGCGGTTTCTTCGGTCGGGTCTACTGGTACGCGATCGCACCATTCCACCGATGGGTCTTTCCACGAATGCTTGACGGTATTGTCGCCTCCGCCGAGAGCGAAACACTATCGTCACTCATTGACAAGATGCGGTGATGTCCGACGAGACCGAGACGCACATAGGCCTTCGCGAGGCCGCCAAACGGCTTGGCGTGCACTACATGACGGTGTACCGTTACGTACGCATCGGCCAACTTCACGCCGATCGCGACGGCGTCACATGGCGCGTGGCGATCGAGGACGTCGATCGCCTCCGCTCGCCAAAACCACAATCTTCGCGGTCGCGAACCTCGCGTCAGGATCGCGCGAAATGGCTCGCCGACCGGCTCGCCGCCGGCGATGAGCCCGGTGCGTGGTCGATCTTTGAGGATGCGCTGACATCGGGCACCTCGGCAGACGAGATCTACCTTGATATGTTCATCCCGGCACTGCATTCGATTGGTGACCGGTGGCAGGGCGGAACGCTGTCAATCGCCGACGAACACAGGGCTAGTGCCGTGGCAACTCGCCTCGTCGGACGGCTCGGTCCGATGTTCGCCAGGCGCGGACTGGCCCGTGGAACCATCGTGCTCGGAGCACCGCAGGGCGACCATCACGCACTCCCGAGCGCCATTGTCGCGGACCTGTTGCGCGGCCAGGGCTTCGACGTGATCGACCTTGGTGCGAATACTCCCGTTAGTTCGTTCGTCGAGAGCGCCCACGGAGCAAATCGATTGGTCGCAGTGCTTGTTGGCGCGACCTCGAAGGAATCTGTTGCGCAACTCGCCGACATCGCCATCGCTCTACACAACGCAGCGATTGGCGTTCCAATTTATTTCGGTGGTGGCGCGGTTCCGAGTGAGAGTTTCGCTCGCGACCTCGGCGCTGACGGTTGGTCCGGCATCGGTGCCGATGCCGTCATTGCTGCAGTTGAGTACATTGCCACGTCTTCGTCCGACACTGTCGACTAGCTCGCCGCTACCCGTAACGAACTGACTCATCCCGTTCGATCAACGAAGGAAGTGTCGTAGGGCTGAAGGGATTCGAACGCCCGATCCCCGGTTCCGTAGGTCCATGCCACCAACAACAACCACGGGAATCGCTGGCAGTTCCCCACGCGTCTATCATTCCGTCACCACTTTCGGCTGTGCACGTCAACGGATCACTGCACCGGCACGGTCGACGGCACCGTCGACGTCGATGACGATGGCGCAGGTACCGGAACTGACACGATCGCGACGGTGTTGCTTCCTGTCAGATTGATTCCCTGGTCCAGCGCCAGAGCGACGAAGGCCGAGTACTGAGGTGTCACGTGCGAGCCGTCGGCGGTCGGGATGATGCCATCAATCACGCTTGGACACTGACGCGCGTCACAAAGCAGCGGCGTGATGTCGAGGTACTGCACGTGCATCGCCTCGGCAATCGCGTGCGTCTTCACTTGCGCCGCGATGCGCAACGGTGCCTCGTGGCGTAGACACGTGCCCTGCGTCGCGTTCATGTACAGAAAACAGCCCGACGGCGCTGGGATCCACGGTGAGTCACTCAGTAGTATGAAACGCTTCGTGAGTGGTCGCAACTGGGCGATGGCCGTTCGCTCGCCGAGGGCCCAATAGGTCGTTTTGGTGTAACTACCCAACACGAGCACGTTGGGGTGAAGTCTTGCGATGACCGTCTTGGCCCAGTCGTACCACGAAGAACACGCGTTCCTGGGGTCGAGGCCCGGCACCACATCGGTGTAGGTGTCGTAACCGCACGACTCCTTCACGACTGGATAGAACTTCCAGTGATCGGCCTTGGCCGCCACGGCGAGGGCCGGAACCCACATCGCCGAGTGCGAGTTGCCAAAGACGACGACGGTCTTGGTGCCATTGGGATCTCCGTAGTTGCAGATAGCGCTGCGCAGTCGATGGAACGCGCTACAACGTCCCAGGTTGACGTGATCGCGCAGTGCGAACTCGACGGTGGGCGTCGTCGTTGCCGGTAGCGGAATGTTCTGCTCCCCATCGGCGACCGCTTGCGCCAGCAGCACGAGTGGTTGGGAAGCCACGGCTCCCGACGCGTACGAGGCCGTCGCAACCGACGCCAGAGTCACGATCGCCAGAGCCAACAGCGCCGCCCGAGAGTGACGTGGTCGTTGTGCGTTGGTCCGGACTGTCAACTAGGTATTCCTTATGCCGTTGGGCGAGCACTGTGCTCGGCCAATATCTTAAAAGGCCGTGAGAACGAAGAATTCTCGCTAGGACTCAGTTCGTGATCCCCGAAGAGCCGCCACTGCTCTTTGTCGTGTTCGTCACGGTCAGCGATCCGATAGGCATCACTTTCGTCCCCCGAAGGTTGAGCGCCGATTCGAGCGCCGGGGCCAAAAACGTCGAATACTGCGGGGTCAGGTGTTTCCCGTCCCACGTCGGGATGAGACCGTTGATGACTGCGGGACACAGTGCGTCATCACAGAAGAGGTTCGTCATGTCGAGGGACTGTACGCCGGTACTCGTCGCAATAGTTTGGACCTGCGCCCGGACCTTGGTGCCCAGAACCGCTTCGCTCGACAGACACGTTCCTTGCGTCGCCCCGGACTGCAACAGACACGAGGCTGGCGCCTTGGTGTAGGGAGTGTCGCCCAACAAGATGAGACGCGGTGTGAGCAGTTTCAGCGTGTTGATGACGGACGTTTCGCCCGCGACCCAGTGCGGCGTCTTGGAGAACGTACCGATGACGATGACGTCGGGATGCAGTTTCTTGATCTGGGTCTTCGCCCAGTCGTAGAACGTGGTGCAGCCGTTGGCGATATTCCATTCGAGGTTGAGATCGGGAAAGGCCTCGTACGCGCAGGCCTCTTTGACGACGGGATAGAGCTTCAGGTGTTCCTCTTTGGCCAGCACAATGAGTCCTGGCACCCACATCACCGAGTGTGAGTTTCCGAAGACGACCATTGTCTTGGTGCCGTTGGGGTCACCGAGGTTGCAGACTTTTCCCGTGAAGACTGGGTACTGGCTGCACGAACCGAGGTTTACGTGGTCGGTACTCGCACTGAGCAGGCCTGGATCGGTGAGCGCCGGCACGGCGTCGGCCGCCTGGCCCGCCACGACGGCCGCTCGCACCGCGTTCAGTGGGGACATCGTCGCGTTGGCGGCCCCCGCCGCTGCCGCGAAGGGCACGCTCGGTGCACCGAAGACGGCGATGGAAATGACCAGTCCCGTCGCGACTGGCCAGAGCACCAAACCGCGCCACGTGCGCTGCGACAACAACTTGACGTGGCGCAGTGGGTTCTCCAGTCCGTAGTACGACAACGTAGCGACGAGCCCTGAGACGACCACGAGAACCAGGCGAACGCTGAGAGTGTCACGCGCGCCCCCGTAGGCCGCCGCGATGATCAGAATCGGCCAGTGCCACAGATAGAGCGAGAAGGAGATGAG
>DATCFS010000277.1:0-8386 GCA_036509375.1 Acidimicrobiales bacterium | reverse complement strand
GAGCCACTCGCCCAAATGATCTTGAAGTTGAGGGTGTAACCCGACGTGATACCGGCGCCGCACTGGTTTGCGCCAGATCCGGGCGCGGTGCAGGTCATGACACCACCTGTTTCAGTCCAACCGTGCGAGGTGAGAAGCGCCTTCGCTGCGGTCAGGTTGAAGGGGTAGGGGTTGGGGACGTTGCCACTGACGGCCGCCGGCGTGTTCGGAGGCAGCGGACTGTAGATCGGGAAGCCGTAGCCCTTGTCCACGTTGGTGATGATGCCCAACTGGTCGACCGACTCCTGGAGCGCCTGACGGATGTACAACTGCGATATTGCAGCCGACTTCGGGTCAGCGGTGCTGAAGTTGAACGGTGCGTAGTTGAAGTTCCACGCCGAACCAGAGACGATGTTGTACCGACTGGCAAGTTGGCCCCAGTTCGGACCAGGAACGCCCGGCTTGGGGGCCGGCGAGGTCAGAATGGACGGGTCAACGAAGCCGAGGTCGATCGTACCGGCCTGCAAGGCGTTCTCTTCAGCCTGAGCGGACGTGAACGCGACTTCCTTCACGATGGCCACCTGAGCCTTCTGAGGGCCGTTGTACTTCTTGTTCGGGGTGAACGTCACGTTACCGAGGCTGTCGAACTTCGACAACTTCCACGGACCGTCAACACCGGACTGCCACATTGCGTTGGTGTAGGTGCTGGTCTTGCCGGACTGAGCGTCCAGGTAGGCCTCAACACTCTTGCACGCGGAGTTCGTCGACGCGGCGCCGTAGGCACCAGACGCGCAACGAGCGGTCGTGTGAGGACCGGTGAGGTCCCACGAGTTTGGCAATGGGGTGATCTCTGAGAGGTAGTTGTACAAAATCCACCCAGGGTTGACCGAAGTCGTGAAGTTGATGGTCACCGTGTTGCCACTGCCGTGCGCACTCTTCACCTGGTCAGGGATACCGTAGCCACCGTTGTAGCCACAGTAAGCGGTTGGGTCAGCCTTGTACATGTTCAAGAAGAACATGACGGACTCGGCGTTCACCACTTGGCCGTCAGCGAAGTGCCAGCCCTTCATTTGGATGGTGATCGTCTTGTTACCGTTGCTGAACTTGGGGCCATTGCCCGTCGACAGCGAAGGTACGTAGGCGCTCGAACCCTTCAGACCGAACCAGTACAGCGGTCGGTACATGAGTTCTTGGAACTGGTTGATGTTGTCAACCGAGAAGAACGAACAACCCATATACGGAAAGATATAGTTCGGGTTAGCGCCCGGTGCTTCCGCAAATGTGATGGTCCCCGACGGAGCACTTGCGCCACTCACTCCCGGGGCAATGAGGCCCATCGATAACGCACTGGCGACAGCGCCAATGGTCATCGCAAGCCGAATTTTGCGTCCAAATTGCATATTAAATTGCCTCCCAGTGCCACGATTTGTGGTCACAATTACTTTGCGTTCCCATCACTGATGGTCTGAGCGCAACTGTATCTGGTGATGAGGGGAAAAATATGTTCACCACGACTCAAAAACACCAGATTTGGCGCCACTAGGCCTTGATTCGAACGGTCGCCTTCTCAATTGCCCGAAAAATGCTGGTTTTAACTAATTGTGAACGCTGAGCGAACATTTCAAAATTGCCTCGACGTCGGGATGCGAAAATGCGAAGCCGCTCGCCAACAACGCCGCCGGCGCAACGCGCTGACTCGCGAGCACCGCAACGCGCGTGAGTTCTCGTCCCAAGACGAGTTCCAGCGCGAATCGTGGAACGCTGAGGAGTGCAGGTCGGTGGAGCTGGGCGGCGAGCACCTTCGTGAAATCGGCGTTGGTCAGCGACTCGGGCGCCACGAGATTGAGGGGGCCGGCCAACCGATGATCGATCGCCCAGAGAATTGCGCGGACTTCGTCAACCAGTGAGATCGGACTCGTCCACTGATTACCGCGCGACAGTTTCCCCCCGATACCGTAGCGAAAGAGCGGCAACTGCTTCTTGAGTGCCCCACCGCTGGCGCTCATGACAATGCCGGTTCGTAGGTACGACACCGTCGTGCCACTGGTTTCGAGCGGTCGTGCCACGTCTTCCCACTGCGCGCAGATATTGGCGAGGAAGTCACTTCCAACGGAGGAATTCTCGTCCAACGGTTCGTCATCCCTCGACCCGTAGATGCCAATGGCTGATCCACTGGCGACGTAGTCACTCCCCGAACCGGGCACGTGCATCGCGTGAACGAGCAACATCGTTGCTGAGAGGCGCGAGTTCGAGATCTCGGCCTTGCGGTTCGGCGACCACCGTTTGTCGGCAATGCCCGCGCCGGCGAGGTTGACCACGGCGTCAAAGTGCCCGACACGGCGAAGGTCCCCTTCGTCGACAATGTCGTTGGAGGGATCCCATCGGATGACCGGCTCATCGGTCGGCGGGCTATCGGGTCGAACGAACCGCACGACGACATCGCCGCGCTCGCGCAGGGCCGCGACGAGCGCGGTGCCAATGAAGCCCGACGACCCGGTTACGCCAACGCGCACAATGCGTCCCAACGTTCTTCGATGAGCTGGGCCAGTTGGTCGGGTACTGAGAGGTGGGCACCGTGACCGGCATTGACGAGGTCGCGACCTTCGATCAGCGGATTGAGCAATGCGAGTTTGTCGTTGAGGTTTCGATAGAACTCGGGCGCGAGCCCGTCACCGTAGATGAACGTTGTCGGAACCTCGAGTCGAGCAATGTCGAAGGGAACCACACCGTCTCGGAGCGTCCTGAGATCGCTCAGCAACGCCGGACCGTCGAGTCGACGCGACTGGCGTTCGAGTTCGCTCATGCGCTCCCACGCCGCGTCCGAGACAATTCGGCGAAAGAATCGTTCGGCTTCGGCCTCGGGATCGCTTGAGAGAGGGGGGCGCGAACCGTCGCGACGAAGTATCCACGGTAGGGGCGCTTCGTACACCAGTACGAGCGACGTGAGCGCCAGTTCGGCGACGCTGGCCGCCAGCGCCACCACGCCGCCAAAACTATGTCCGAAGAGAATGACCGGACCACGCGCTCTCTCTTGGCGCGCGAGGGCGAGCAGGTCGCTTACGTGGTGTTCGAGGTCGAGTGGTTGGAGGGCTCTCGAGCCTTGATAGCCGCGACGATCGTAGGTGACGACGTCGAATCGCTCGCACCGCCTCGCCAATCGGGCGAACGAACCGCCACGGTCGAGGCCGCCGTGGATACAGATGAGCGTGGCCTCGGGGTTCGTGACGCGCCGCTCCGCGACGGCAAGGCCGGGCACGGGCGTGGACGAAACGAAGTGCAGGCCATGGGGCAGGGAGGGCGCCGTACTCATCCAGCGAACTTACCCTCGGATCGGCCAACCTGAACCTCCGTAACGTAGGGGCTCGACCCCTAGGCTGGAGGTCGTGACAACGCCCCCCGACTCAACGTCGTCGCGCCCCAATAAGGGTTCCTTTGGCCCCAACGCGTGGCTCGTTGACGATATGTACGACCGATTCCTCGCCGACCCCGCGTCGGTCGCGGACAGTTGGCGCGAGTTCTTCGCCGACTACCAGCGTTCGACGGTCCCGACGGTCCCGAGTGTGACGACCGTCGTGACGCCGATCCCGGTAGCGGCACCGTCGACGATTGACGAGGACGCGACACCCCTTCGAGGTGCGGCCGCGCGCATCGTGAGCAACATGGAAGCCAGTCTCGCCGTGCCCACCGCGACGAGTGTGCGTACGGTGTCGGCGCGCCTCTTGGAAATCAACCGTGCTGCGCTCAACGAGTCGCTGACGAGGTCGAGTGGCGCGAAGGTCTCCTTCACCCACTTCATTGCCTTCGCGATCGTGCAGGGTCTGAAGGCCCTCCCTTCGCTCAATGCGTCGTTCGTCGCGGCCGTCGATAAAAAGGGCACGCCCGGCATTCGACGACACGAACACGTGGGGCTGGGTCTCGCGGTCGACGTGGAGCGGCCCGACGGGACGAGAAATCTCTTGGTACCCGTCATCCGCGACGCCGACGTCATGGACTTTCGTGGTTTCTTGTTGGCCTACGAGGACCTCGTGCGAAAAGTTCATTCGGGAACTTTCGGCGCGGACGACTTCGTTGGTGCGACGGTGTCGCTCACGAATCCCGGCACGCTCGGCACGGTGCAATCGGTGCCGCGTCTCATGGCGGGACAGGGTGCGATTTTCGGTGTCGGTGCCCTCGGTTGGCCGGCCGGTTTCGAAGCGGCCGATCCGCGAGCCTTGGCCGAACTGGGCGTGGGCAAAATCCTTACACTCACGTCAACCTACGACCACCGCATTATCCAGGGTGCGGAGTCGGGCCTGTTTCTGAAGTACGTCGCCGAGTGCTTGACCGGCGAACACGATTTCTACGACGAGGCGTTCGCCTCACTCGGCATTCCCTACGAGCCGGCCCGGTGGTCGAAGGACCGCAACCCCACGCTGAATGATGGCGATGCCGAGCGAATTTTGAAGCAGATTCGTATCCAAGAGTTGATCAACATGTATCGCGTGCGGGGTCACTTGAACGCACATCTCGATCCGCTCCACAGTGAGCCACCGGCGTTGCACGCCGAACTCGACCTCGCAAACTACGGGCTCACGATCTGGGACCTCCAGCGTTCGTTCGTCGTCGATGGCCTCGCCGGCAAGAGCGAGGCAACCCTCGAGGAGATCCTCGCCATACTTCGTGAGGCGTACTGCCGTACAACGGGCATCGAATACGGCCACATCATGGACCCCGAACAGAAGCGCTGGATCCAACAACGCGTCGAGGGTGTCAGCTCATCGCTCACGGTCGAAGAGCAGCACCGGGTCTTGGAGGCGCTCAACGAGGCGGAGGTGTTCGAGCGTTTCCTGCACACCCGCTACGTGGGACAGAAGCGCTTCGGGCTCGAAGGTGGCGAGTCGGCGATTGTGGCCCTCCAGACCATTCTCGACGTCGCGGCCGACGAAGGCACCAAGGAAGCGGTCATCGGCATGGCGCACCGGGGCCGACTGAACGTGCTCGCCAACGTGGTCGGCAAGTCCTACAACGACATCTTCTCCGAGTTCGAGGGCAACCTCGACCCCGAGAGCGTGCAGGGGAGTGGTGACGTCAAATACCACAAGGGTGCCAGGGGAGAGTTCAAGAATCCCCGTGGCGCCACGATCGACGTGTCGATGGCGTCGAACCCATCACACCTCGAGGCGGTGAGTCCCGTCGTCGAAGGCATCGTGCGCGCGAAGCAAGATCTGATCATTCGCCCGAGTGACGTCACCGTCACCGACGTCGCGGCCGGTCACTTCCCCTACCTCGCAATTCTCATCCACGGTGACGCCGCCTTCGCCGGACAGGGAGTTGTCGCCGAGACCCTCAACATGTCCCAACTCGCCGGCTATCACATCGGTGGAGCGATTCACATCGTGATCAACAATCAAGTGGGCTTCACGACGGCACCGGAATCGGCGAGGTCGAGTTTCTATCCGACCGACGTCGCCAAGATGATCCAGGCGCCGATCTTTCACGTCAACGGTGACGATCCCGAAGCGTGCGCTCGAGCGGCCCGTCTCGCTTACGACTACCGCGAGACATTCCACCGCGACGTCGTGCTGGACATCGTCTGCTACCGCCGGTTCGGTCACAACGAGGGCGACGACCCGAGTTACACGCAGCCCCAGATGTACAAGATCATCGACCAGATGCGTTCGGTGCGAAAGATCTACACCGAGACGTTGGTACTTCGCGGCGACATCTCCATCGATGAGGCCGAGAGTGCCCTCACCGACTTCAACGAGCGTCTCCAGCGTGTGCTCGACGAGGTTCGCACGGTGCCCGTGCCCGAACTACAGGGCGTGCCCGTCGCCGAAGTGCCGGCCGACGCCCCGGCGCCCGAGACCGGTGTCGAGCGCGCGAGCCTCCTCGCCATTGCGAACGCGACGATGACCGCGCCCGATGGTTTCACCATCCACCCGAAATTGGAGCGCCAATTCGCCCAACGACGTTCAATGCTCAACGACGGCGAGGTGGATTGGTCACTCGGCGAAGCGCTCGCCATCGGCTCCCTCGTCGAAGGTGGCGCGAACGTGCGACTCATTGGTCAGGACTCGCGACGTGGCACGTTCTCACAACGTCACGACGCTCTCATTGACTACAACGACGGTACGCAGTACGTGCCGTTGGCCAATCTCAACTCCAAGGGCTTCTTCACCGTGCGCGACTCCTTCCTCAGCGAGTACGCCGCTCTCGGATTCGAATACGGCTACTCGGTCGAAGCACAGAACACCCTCGTGGCGTGGGAGGCGCAGTTCGGCGACTTTATGAATGGTGCCGAGATCATCATCGACAACTTCCTGGTCGCCGCGGAGGACAAGTGGGCACAGTTGGCGAGTCTCGTGATGCTGTTGCCCCACGGCTACGAGGGGCAAGGTCCCGAGCACTCGTCTGGCCGAATTGAGCGGTTCCTCTCGCTGTGCGCGCGCAACAACATCCGCGTGGCTCAACCAACGACCGCGGCGCAGTATTTTCACTTGCTGCGAAGTCAAGTGCTGCGCGCCCACCCGACGCCGCTCATTGTCTTCACTCCGAAGTCAATGCTGCGCGCCGTGGCGACCCGCTCGCCGCTCGGAGAGTTTGAGAACGGTTCGTTCCAGAGCGTCCTCGATGACCACGGCGCGGACCCCGCCAAGGTCACGCGGGTCGTCTTGGCCACCGGCAAGATCGCGCACGAAGCGCTCGCTCGTCGTGACGACGAGGCGGCGGGTACCGTCGCGATTGTGCGCGTGGAACAGCTCTACCCGTGGCCGGCCGACGCCATTGACGACGCCCTCTCGCACTACCCCCACGTGGTGGAGTTCGTCTGGTTGCAAGAGGAGCCCGAGAACATGGGCGCCTGGCCCTTCGTGCACCACCAGTTACACGATCAACTCCGCGGCAGGGCCGTGCGTCACGTCGCGAGGGCCGAGTCCGCCAGTCCCGCGACGGGAAGCAGTCTCGTGCACAACGCGGAGCAGGCCGACCTTCTGCTTCGAGCGGTCGGATGAGTCCCGCTCGTCCCGGCCGACTTCGCGTGGTCGTTGACGGCTCGAATTTCGCAACCGAGGGTCGGGTTACGCCGAGCCTCACGCAATTGGATGAAGCCGTGCGTGCCTTCATGGAGGAGAATCCGAACGCTGAAATGATCGTCGTGGCCGACGCCAGTTTCGAACATCGAGTCGCACCCAACGAGCGATCGCATTTTAAGGATGCCGAACTGGCCGGCGAGATTGTGACGCCGCCAGCCGGAGCCGTCGGACGCGGGGACGCCTTCATTTTGAAGATCGCCGACCGGATCAAGGGTGTGGTGTTGAGTAATGACTCGTTCCAGGAGTTCCACGAGAGCTACCCGTGGCTCTTCGACGAGGGACGACTCATCGGCGGCAAACCGGTGCGCGGCGTTGGTTGGGTCTTTACACCACGTCTCCCGGTGCGCAACACCAAGACGACGAGACCGGTGAAAAAACTTTCGGTGACGTTGTCCGACGGTGCCAAACCGTCCATCGGCACGACGTTGACGCCGGTGAAAGCGACGAAGGCGCCCGCAAAGAAGACCGCGACGAAGATCGCGAAGCCGGCCACCAAGGTTGCGAAGAAGCCCGTCAAGCTCGAAGAGGCGCCGGTGAAGAAGGTCGCCAAGCGGCCCGCGCCGGTGAAGAAGGCAACGGCGAAGAAGGCCGGAGCCAAACCGGCCAAGAAGAGTTCGAAGGCCGTCGAGCCCACGTCACCCCCGCCCGCAGTCGCGCTTCGTCGAGGACGTCATCCCGTGAATCCGGAACTGGATTTCGCGAACTTTCGAAGTGCGCACCGCATTGGATCGCGCGTGGAAGGCGAAGTGACGGCGTTCACGTCGCACGGAGCGGTGATCAAGGTGCAATTGAAGAACGGCCAACAGATCGAGTGCTACGCGCCCACGACGTCGCTGGGTGAACCGGCGCCCGCGCGCGCCCGCGACGTCTTGAAGCGCGGCGACAGGCGTACGTTCCGGTTGGTCACGGTCGACAGCGAACGACGCATCGCGGAACTGGCTCTGTTGTGAGTCCACTCTCGATGCAACCGATCGATTGGTTGCCGCATCGCGCGCCGTTCCTCTTGCTCGATGAGATGGTCACCATTGAACCGGGCGTGCGCGCGAGTGGTTTGTGGACGTTGCGCGGTGACGAGTGGTTCTTCCCCGGGCACTTCCCCGGACGGCCCACGACGCCTGGTGTGTTGCTGCTCGAATCATTGGCGCAGTGCGGCGCCGTCGCCGTACTGTCCGAGCCCAAGTACAGGGGTCGACTCCCGCTCTTCGGAGGCGTCGAACGGGCCCGGTTCCGCCGTCAAGTCGTTCCGGGCGACACGGTGTTGATGGAGTGCGAGATGACCCAACTTTCTGCTCGCGGGGGCAAGGGTCACGGCCGCGCCACCGTCGACGGAAAGG
>DATCFS010000276.1:0-8651 GCA_036509375.1 Acidimicrobiales bacterium | reverse complement strand
TGGGACTGGTGCACGGACGCCACCGAGATGTCGGGCAGCGCCCGCAGCGCCGCGACGACGGCGTGGTGAATTGGCGAGAGCGTCGCCCACGGACCGGCTACTTCAATCGTGTCGACGACGTAACCACGTTCCCAGAGTGGTCCGAGTGCCCCTACGTCGTTTCGATGTCCCAGCCAACGCTCGACCAACGAAACATCGAGCGGAGTGGCGTCGACACACTCGTCAGCGACAATGCGCACGGTCGCGTCGACGAGGAGAGCGTCGCCCTCGTCGAGCACGATGAGTACGCACTGGTCACTATCGAAACTCCGCTTCGATTCAACTTCGTCGTAGAGGCGCAGTACTGCGGGGCGCGCGTCTCGCTGCATGATTCGCCGACAGGCTTCGAGGCCCTCATCAAAGGTTGAAAAGCTGAATGCCGCGCGCCGTTCGAACGGCGCCACCGGGTGCATGACGAGCGTGGCCTCGGTGATAACGCCGAGCGTCCCTTCGGAGCCAATGAAGAGTTGTAGGAGGTCCGGCCCGACGGCCTGGCGCGGGCCACGGCCCCCGAGATGGATGACGTCACCGTTCGCTAGTACGACCGAGAGGGCGCGCACGATGTCCTCGATCTTTCCGTAACGATTGGAATATTGTCCCGCACCGCGACAGGCAATCCAGCCGCCCACGGTGGCCAGCTCAAACGACTGGGGAAAGTGACCGACGGTCCATCCCTGGTCTCGAATCGTTCGTTCGAGGTCCGGCCCAAAGACGCCCGCTTCGACGCGCACCGTTCCCGACACGTCGTCGACGGCAAGTATCCGGTCGAGCCCCGTGAGATCGAGAGCAAGGCCGCCGCTCGGCGCGACGGCTCCGCCAACGACGCTCGAACGTCCACCCTGCGCGGTAGTGGGAACCCGGTGGCGCGAGGCGACCTTCAACACCTCGCTCACTTCTTTGGTCGAAGCCGGTCGAACGACGGCGCCGGGCCACTGCGGTACGCGACCGACGGCGACGTCGGCAATGGTGAGCGGCCACCAATCACGTCCGTGGTCGGCTCTCGACTCGTTGCTGACGTCTACGGCGACGCCAAGGGCGCGTAATTCGTTGAGTAGGTCATTCGACGCGGGTGCCGGTACGTCGCCGTCGAAGGAACCGACCGGATACTCATTGGGCATCGAGGGCCGGGTCACCGTTGCACTCTACAAAGTAAGACCGGCGGCGAGGAACTCACGCGCCACGAGGTTGCGATAGGCGCCAACTTGTCGCTCCGTCTCCTCGTCGTCCCAACCCAAATCAGGTGCCACCACTTTCGCAATGATCGGCGCGGCAGCGAGCGTGGCGCGCGCATCGATCAAGTGCGAGCGCGTACGTCGCGTGAGGAGGTCGACGAGCGACGTCGTCATCTCGTATCGCGCGCTATAGAGAAACTCTGCCCCCACGTACGGCAATCCCCCAATAAGCGGAGTGCCCAACGTCGGATCCGTGGCGATGATCTGGAGAATGACGTTCGCGTCGCCACCGAAGCGTTGGTAGAGGTGGGATTCGAGCGCCGTGGCGGGTCGCCACGCATCGACACCGTGCAACCGAAGATTCTTCGTTCGAACGCCTTTCAGGTTGGTGACGTACGGGCGCAGCGCGTCGACCGTGTCCTCGGCCATCTGGCGATACGTCGTCCATTTTCCTCCAGTGATGTGGACCACGCCATCGTGCGTGTCGGTCACTTGGTGTCGACGCGACAGGTCGGATGTTCGTTCGCTCACTCGCTGACCCGTGACGGGAGCGAGGAGCGGGCGAAGTCCGGCCCAGAGGCCGGTGACGTCGTCGGTCGTGAGATGTGATGACGTCGAAGCATTGACGGCCGTCAGAAGGTACTCCACGTCTTCCGGCGTGCAGTGTGGTTCGTCGAACGAACCGGCGTACGTGGTGTCCGTCGTCCCGATGTACGTGAACGGTGCCTCTTCGAAGGGCACGACGAAGATGCTTCGTCGATCGCCCGGTACGGCGAAGACCGCCGCCACGTCGGCCGGGAGCCGGTCGCTCGCCACACTCAAGTGCACGCCTTTTGCCGGCGTGATGCGTTCGGACGTCGCGTGCTCGGCCATTGTGAATACGTCGTCAGCCCACACACCGGTCGCGTTGACCACGAGTGGGGTCGCGATGGCAAATTCGGCGTCACTCACTTCGTCGTGACAGTTCACGGAACTCACTTGACCATTGACCCGGGTGATGTTGGTCGCGCGTACGTAGGTCGCGACCACCACGTCGAAATCGAGCGCCGCGGTCTTGGCCAGGGCGAGCGCCACGCGTGCGTCGTCACCTCGTGCGTCGTAGTAGAGGAATCCCGCGACGAGCCGATCGGCGTTCAACGTCGGCAGGTGCTCCAGCGCGACCTCGCGGGTGATCTTCTTGTGGCGGTGCCCGATCCGCCATCCACCACTCAGGTCGTAGATGCGAAGCGCGGTCCCGTAGCCCTTAACGAGTGCCTTGGAGGCCACACCGTTCTTCCCGAAGAGCGGCACGAGAAAGGGGAGTGGACGCACGAGAAAGGGGGCATTCGCCAAGAGTCGCTGGCGTTCGCGGAGGTTCTCGTAGACGAGACGGAACTCCTTCTGCTGCAAATAGCGCAGTCCGCCGTGCACCATCTTGGACGACTTCGAGCTGGTGCCGCACGCGACGTCGCCCGCGTCGATGAGGGCCACCTTTAGACCCCGCGACGCGGCGTCGAGCGCCACGCCGGCACCGGTCATGCCCGCGCCGATGACGACGAGGTCGTAGGTGGACGCGGCGAGTGCCCGTAACGCATCGTTGCGTTGGAAGGTGGCCACGGGTCAATGCTTACACAGCGCCACGTGTACCTTGAAAGACATGGACTTCCAACTTTCCAACGAACTCACCGGGTTGCAACAGAGTGTTCGGCGCCTCGCCCAGGAGAAGATCAAACCGAGGGCGCGCGAGATCGATACGACGGGCGCCTATCCCCAAGACCTCTTCGACGAGTTCAAGAAGGCCGACCTGCTTGGTCTGTGCATCCCTGAAGAGTACGGCGGCTCAAGCGCCGGCATCATGGGCCTCACCCTGGCGATCGAAGAAGTCACGAAGTACTCCAATGTGCTCGGCCTGATGCTCCTACTAACGCGTCTGCCGACCGGACCGATCATGATCGCGGGCAGCGAAGAACAAAAGTTGCGCTACCTCCCCGGTATCGCGAAGGGTACGCACCGCGCCGCGTTCTGCCTCTCCGAACCGGGAGCCGGTTCCGACGTCGCGGGCATGCAAACGAGGGTCGTCGCGGACCCCGACGTAGCGGGCGGCTTCATCTTGAACGGAACGAAGTGCTGGATCTCGGGCGGTATGCAAGCCGATTGGTTCGTCGTGTTCGCCAAGACCGGCGACCCGGCGTCACGTCTGCACACGGGCATTGGTGCGTTCATCGTCGACGCCGACACGCCTGGGGTGACGCGGCCGCGCGTCGACAAGAAAATGGGTGTACGGGGCATCGACACCACCGAGATTGTGTTCAACGACGTAAAGGTCGCACCGAATCAGGTGATTGGGGGAGGGTTCGCTCTGGTCATGCAATCGCTCAACGCCATGAGGCCCATCGTCGCCGCCAGAGGACTAGGCCTCGCGGAGGGCGCGTTGATGTACGCCACTGAGTACGTGAAGAATCGCGCGGCCTTCGGCAAAACCATCGCCGAGTTTCAGGGCATCCAGTGGGAGATCGCGAAATGCGCCACGGAGATTGAAGCGGCGCGTCTCCTCACCTATCGAGCGGCGACGCTCGCGGACGAGGGCAAGTTCACGAAAGAGTACGTACCGATGCTGTCGATGTGCAAGTACTACGCGTCCGAAGTTGCCGTCAAAGCGTCAGGGCTCGCGGTGCAGCTCCTCGGTGCGGCCGGGTACATGGAGGAACACCCCGTCGAGTTGTACTACCGCGACGCCGCGCAATTACGGATTGTCGAAGGTACGAGCCAGATTCAATTGGGCCTCATTGCGAAAGGCGTCCTCGGCCACGATCTCTGGTGGGACTAGCAAGTTTGCGCGAGCGTTGAATCTACACTGACATCGTGAGTGGACCTCTTGACGGGCTGAAGGTTGTCGAGTTGGCCGGTGTCGGTCCCAGTCCCTACGCCTGCATGCTGATGGCCGACCTCGGCGCCGACATCTTGCGCATTGAACGTGGCGACGTCGACGCCGACGACACGCCAACGTGGGACGTGCTCAATCGCTCGCGTCCATCGGTGGCCATTGACTTGAAGAACCCCGCCGGTCGCGACCTCGTGCTCGAACTCTGCGAGCGGGCCGACGTCCTCATCGAGGGATTCCGTCCCGGCGTCACGGAACGTCTCGGTCTTGGACCTGACGATGTCGCGGCACGCAATTCCCGACTGGTGTACGGACGCATGACGGGCTTTGGTCAAGTTGGCCCCCTCTCCCAGCGCGCCGGTCACGACATCAACTACATCGCCGTGTCGGGTGCGCTCTGGCCGATGGGACGAAAGGGAGACCGCCCAGTTCCCCCACTCAATTTGGTCGGTGACTTCGGCGGTGGCGCCCTCTTCCTCGCCTTCGGTGTCGTGTCGGCCGTGTTGTCCGCGCGCTCGACCGGTGTCGGTCAAGTCGTCGACGCGGCCATGGTGGACGGTTCGGCGTCGATGATGGCGATGACGCACGCGATGATGAACACGGGTCTCTGGCACGAAGATCGCGGCACGAACATCCTCGATTCCGGTGCACCGTTCTACGAGGTCTACGAAACAAGTGACGCGAAGTTCGTGGCTGTTGGCGCCATAGAACCGAAGTTCTATGAGACGTTGCTCGAGGGGCTCGGTCTGCGAGCCGACGATCTATCGGCGCAGTTCGACCGTGACCAGTGGCTGGCTACGAAGGAAACCTTCGCGAACATCTTTCGAACAAGAACACGTGACGAGTGGACCGAGGTCTTTGGTCACGTTGACGCGTGTGTCGCCCCGGTGCTCTCGCCCCGTGAAGCGGTCACGCATCCGTACAACACCGAGCGCAATGTTTTCCAGACCGAGGGCGCCATCCAGCCGCAACCGGCGCCGCGATTCTCGAAGACGCCGGGGTCCGTCGGGAGAGCGCCCGGAAAGCCCGGTTCAGGAACACGTGAGGGACTCGCGAGTTGGGGAATTGACGCGACGCGCCAAAGGGCGTTGCGTGCCGAAGGGGCCTTCGGTTAGATATTGACGACGGGACAGGTGAGGGTGCGGGTGATTCCGGGGACCTTCTGAATCGCGCCCACGATGAACTTGCCCAGGTCGTCGACACTGTCCGCCTCGCAGCGCACGATGACGTCGTAGGGGCCGGTCACTTCGAAGGACTCGAGAACACCAGGAACGGCACGGGTTGCGAGAACGACGGTCTCGCTGGAGCCGATTTCGGACTGAATCAAGATATAGGCCTGCACTCCCATGGGGAACCTTTCATTACGAGTCCCTCTATATTGCCCGATTTTTGCGTTCGAACGCTAATCGTCGCGGTAGCGCTTGCCCACGTGCCACTGGTGGCAGTAGTCGCACCGATAGGTGTCGAGCTCGGCGCCGTTGAGCGTCCACGCGAGTTGCGCCGCGCTCTGAGATTCGGCCTGCGTGCGGTACGAGTTCTTCGGTGTCCCGTCGCGGGTGAAGTGCGACGCCATGCGCCCGGGCGCGTTGTTGTGCGCGTGAGGACGTCGACGTCGTTTCATGGAACTTTGAGATTACCCGCGTCGGTACTATTTGGAGCATGAGCAGTGAGGTGGAAACCGAACTCGTCGTGACCACGACGCCGGAGGTCGACGACGAGAATCATGAGCGCTTCACCCATATTGTCCTCGAGGGTTACACGCCGAAGGACGGCGAGTTTGTGCCGCTCGACAATTCGGTGATTGGCGGGATGATCAACGCGACGCCCGTGACGGCGCTGTGCGGCAAGGTCTGGGTACCGGGGCGCGATCCCCAGAAGTATCCAATCTGTCCCACGTGTAAGGAGATTGCCGAGGGGCTCGGTTGGTCGCTGCCCACTGGCTGATGGACCAGGCCGTCGTGATCGCCTCGTAGGCTCAAGGTCATGACGCGCGCATTGGTACTTCGCCATCATCCCGAAGATCATTCGGGACTCATTGGTGAGGCGTTCGAATCGCGTGGTTACGAGATTGATTTGCGCATGATGAATGAGACCAGCGACACGCCGTCGCTCGACGGCTGCGACGTGTTCGTCATCCTCGGGTCCAAGAGCGCGGTCTACGACAAAGAGGTCGAGGCGGCGTGGTTCGGACGCGAGATGGAACTCATCGCCGAGGCGCAACGGCGCGACATCCCCATTTTCGGTATCTGTTTTGGCGCTCAGGCGCTCTGCCTCTATCACGGCGGCGTCGTCGAACGCTCGGACGATCCCGAAATCGGATGGTATGAGGTTGATGAACAGAACGGTTCCGGAATATCGAGGGGACCCTGGTTCGAATTCCACTTCGACGAATGCACGTTGCCCGAAGGCGCCGAGTTGTGGGCGACGTCGCCCCGAGCGGTGCAGGCGTTCGCGGTCGGACGCGACGTCGGTGTGCAGTTCCA
This sequence comes from Acidimicrobiales bacterium, assembly GCA_036509375.1. Lineage (GTDB taxonomy): Bacteria > Actinomycetota > Acidimicrobiia > Acidimicrobiales > RAAP-2 > RAAP-2. The sequence goes on along the minus strand of DATCFS010000276.1, from coordinate 2,097 downwards.
CCCCGAGATTGATCACGTGCAACTTCGTGACTGGTTCGCCAGCGGCATTGAGGAAGCGCGAGAGTTCGGCGTCGACGTCGATGCCCTCATTGCTCAGACCCAGCGTGAGACGCCGGCCGCGCGCGAACGTGCCGGTGAACTCGTCGACCTCTTCCTTACGCATATCGCTCGCTGACGCCGCCATTCGGTGGTCACGAAAACGTCGCTGAGTAGGCTACCGAGGTGAGTAACGAGTCAACCGGCCAAATTGAGAGCCCCGTACTGGTTGATCGACCGGCGACCGGTGGCGGCGTGGGACGGTTGGCCGATGGCCGAGTGGTCTTCGTGCGCCACAGCCTGCCCGGCGAACTGGTGTCGGTTGAGGTCACCGAGACCACCTCCAAGTTTGCGCGCGGTGAAGCGGTTGCCGTTCTCGAGGCGAGCCCCGAGCGGGTGACGCCGCCGTGCTCCTACGCCCATCCCGGAGGTTGCGGGGGATGCGACCTGCAACACGCCACACGCACCGCGCAGGCGGCGTGGAAGGCCACGCTCGTCGAAGAACACCTCAAGAGAATTGCCGGTATCGAGCGGCCGATTTCCGTGCGCGACGCTCCGTCTGACGCGCAGGGATCGCGGACGCGACTGCGTTGCGCGGTCAATGAGGATGGACGTCTTTGTCTACGGGCAGCGCGTTCGCACGACCTCATTGCGATTGACCGCTGTTGGATTGCTGCCGATTCCTTCGAACCGGCCTTCACGACGTCGTGGGATGGTGCTGAGGAGGTGGAGCTGCGCGCGATTGGCACCGGTGAGCCGTTCGCCGTCGTTCGACGCGAGACCGACCGTGGGACCATGTACGAAATCTGCTCGTTGCACGGCGAACCGCTCGAGCCCTCAACACAGTCACGAGTGTCGGTCGGTGGTCACGTCTTCTCCGTGGGGCCGCGTTCATTCTGGCAGTCGCACCGCGACGCGCCGACGCTGTTGCTGGAGACTGTCCTTGCTTTGGCTGGTGCGAATCCCGGCGATCACGTGACCGACCTCTTCAGCGGCGTGGGGCTCTTTTCGGTGCCGCTCGCAAAAATCGTTGGTCCCGGCGGAAGGGTGACGGCCGTTGAGTCGTCGCCCTACGCCGTGCGTGACGCGCGCCAGAACGCCGAGGGACTGCGTCAGGTGAAGGTTCGCGAATGGTCGGTCACGCCGCGCTCCGTCAACGACGCCGTGGGCGACGGTGACCTCGTCGTACTCGACCCGCCGCGCGGCGGACTGGCCAAGGGCGTCGCTGATGCCCTCATCCGGCGCCGTCCTCGACGAATTATCTACGTTTCGTGTGACGCCGCCACGTTCGCTCGCGACGTCAAAACGCTCGCCAGTGGTGGTTTCGAACTTGGAGAAGTGCAGGTTTTTGACCTCTTTCCCATGACCGAGCATGTGGAACTTGTCGCAAGCCTTGACTTCACTCCCTAGAGGGTAGAGAGTGAATATGAGGGCAGAAGACCTCGGCCCTCGCGAGGGGGTTGAGCATGTCGATCAAGTTGGACCATCACCACCGCGTTACTGCCCAAAAGTTATTCACGCACCCGTTGTGTCACAACATTCAGTGGCACGACGTCTGTTCCTTGCTCGGTCGTTTCGGAGAAGTGTACGAAACGCATCGTGGCAATTGGGCCGTCAACGTTGACGGCGAGACCCACTCGTTTGGCTCCACTCGAACACGCGACCTCACCGAGGATCAGGTCGTCAGGGTTCGCCACTTCCTGCGTTCCCTCGGCGTCACGAAGGATCTATTGAAGGCCGCGTAACGCTGGCCGGTACGGTAGTTGACCGTGGCCGGCAAACTGTTTGTCCTTCTGCCTCCCTCGGAGGCCAAGACGCCCGGTGGCTCACGCGTCATGAAGAAGGGCACGTTCGACGACGAGTTGGCCAACGCCCGACTGACCGTGGTGCACTCGCTACTTCGAGACATTGAGTCGGCCCCCACGAAACGTCGCGAACTGCTCCTCAACGCTCGGGGAGCGCTGATGGAACGCGGCATCGAGGCCACGAAGGAGCTCGCTGACGGTCGGGCGCGGCTGCTACCGGCTTGGCGGCGCTACAGCGGTGTCGTCTGGTCACATT
>DATCFS010000275.1:0-3236 GCA_036509375.1 Acidimicrobiales bacterium | reverse complement strand
AAGCGAGCGACCGATCAGTCGCTGGATCTCTTGCGTACGACCCGACTGCTTCCCCTTTGCGGCTTCACGGTTCGCGCGATCGGGCGTCGAGCCGGGCAACATCGAGTACTCGGCGCTCACCCAACCGCGGCCCTTGCCCTTAAGCCATCGAGGCACGTCGTAGTCGACCGACGCCGTGCAGAGCACTCTGGTGCGACCGAAACTCACGAGGACCGACCCCGCGGCCATCTCCGTGAAGTCACGCTCGAAGGATAGAGGTCGAGCCTCGTCGAACGCGCGGCCGTCGGCGCGAAGTACTGACATATTTCTCCTTAGTTCACACGATGAGTGCGTGCTAACGGTAGTGGAGATTCGTCCTTTGGCGACCGTCTAGAAGTAGATGGTGGCCTTGGCGCGCTCGACCACGTCATCGATGTCGTCGCTCCACGCGCCAGTGGAGAGGTACTTCCAACCGTCGTCCGCGATGATCGTGACGATCGTCGCCGCGTCGGTGTCGTCAATCGTCAACGCGCACTTCACCGCGCCCGCCATCGCGGCGCCCGAGGAGAGTCCGACGAAAAGCCCTACTTCCGTGAGACGGCGAGTCCACTCGATGGACTCGCGGGGACGCACGATGACCTTGCGGTCAAGGAGGTGCTCTCCGTCGTTGTCAGTGAAGATCGGCGGAACGTACCCGTCGTCGAGACTGCGCAGTCCATCGACCATTTCGCCACTCGGCGGCTCGACGGCCCAGATCTGCACCTCGGGACGATGTTCCTTCAGATACTTGCCGACACCCATCAACGTGCCCGACGTGCCGAGTCCCGCGACGAAGTGCGTGATCTCCGGGACGTCGGCCAAGATCTCAGGGCCGGTCGTTTGGTAGTGGACGAGTGGATTCGCCGGGTTGGCGTACTGGTACAGAAAGACCCACTCGGGGTTCGCTTCGCTGAGCGATTGTGCGAGACGCACCGCGCCGTTCGAACCCTCACTTCCCGGCGAATCGATGATCTCCGCCCCGAAGGCGAGCAGCAATTGTCGTCGTTCCGGTGAGACGTTCGTTGGCAGCACCACCTTCAAGTGGTAGCCACGCAGGCGACACACCATGGCGAGCGCGATGCCAGTATTACCTGAGGAGGGTTCGATAAGCGTCTGGCCAGACCGACCAGGTATCAGTCGACCGTCCTGTTCGGCGGCTTCGATCAGCGACAACGCGACGCGGTCTTTCACCGAGCCGGCCGGGTTGCGACCTTCGAGTTTCGCCAGAATCGCGACGTTAGGTTTTGGCGAAAGCGCGCTGACGTCGACGACCGGCGTGTTGCCAATCAGTTCGAGTACGGATTCGTAGCGCGGCACTACCAAACGCCGCCCGCGACAGCGGGCAGAAGGGTGATCTCGTCGTTGTTGGTGACGGACGCCTCGACGCCGCCGAGGTACCGCACGTCGTCGTCGTTGACGTAGACGTTGAGGAAGCGGTGCAGGGTCCCGTCCTCGTTGAGGAGTTGGCCCTTGATAGCGGGATACGTCGTGGTGAGCTTGAGGAGCACTTCGCCCACGGTGGAACCTTCGACCGCGATGACGCTCTCGCCGCCCATGGCAGGACGAAGCACGGTGGGGATTCGCAGCACAGCCGCCATAACGCCTCTTTCGACTTTCCAGGCCAATACATGACCTGCTGAGTCAACATTATCTGCTTTCCGCGACGTTGTGCCCGAAAATTGAGGGTGCCGTTGTCAGTTAAGAATCTTCACAGTTTCCGCCGAAACTGTCTCGTCGACCACTCGATAACTGAGAATCTCCGTTGGTATGTCGCGAAGCGAGACGAGCACGTAATGCCACGACGGATCGGGCGCTTGACGGACGTCGGTGGGACTCGGGTACGCCTCGCTGTGGGTGTGCGAGTGAAAGACGCCGATCACCTCTATGTCCTCGTCGTCAGCGCGTCGGTAGGCACGAAGCAGCACCTTGGGGTCGATTTCGTACACCTTGGCAGAGTCCGCCACGTTCGTGCTCGCGACGACTTCTCGCACCACGCCGTCGATGTCGCCAAGAAGAAGTCCACATCCTTCGTTGGGTAGTGCACGGATGCACGTTGCCACGATGGCGTCTCGTTGGGTTGAGCTGAGAGTAAGCACGTGGTTACGCTAGTCAACCGCCGTCGAATCCTCGTCCACTCTTCGGTACGCTTGCTTCGTGGCCAGAGCCAAACAAATTCAGGAGCGACGCGCAAAGAAGCGTGACGAAGTAGGCGGTGACCGTGTCGTCGCCACCAATCGACGCGCCCGACACGACTTTGAGATCTTGGACACTCTCGAATGCGGCATCGTGCTAATGGGATCTGAAGTGAAGTCTCTCCGCGAAGGGACTGCCCAAATCGCCGAGAGCTACGTTCGGGTCGATAATGATGAGCTTTGGGTCTTTCAGATGCACGTTCCACCTTGGAAGTTCGCGGTGGGTTTCGGTAGCCACGACCCCGATCGGAAGAGAAAACTTCTCGCGCACCGCAAAGAGATCGTCAAATGGGAGCACGAGATGAATACCCAGTCACTCACGATCATTCCCCTGAAGCTGTACTTCAAAGAGGGTCGCGCCAAGATAGAGATCGCGTTGGCGAAAGGCCGAAAACAGCAGGATCGACGCCAAGCCCTCGCCAAACGCGACGCCGAGCGTGATATGGCGAGGGCGGCACGCCACATGGAAAAGTTTGGCTAGCACGTCGCCCTGGACCAGGTGATCCGGGTCGCGAAGAGGCAGCGGGCGGTATGCTTTTGGTGCAGCCAATTCGGTTGTGACGCGACGAGGGGATGAATTGGTTTCGACTTCAGACGTCGAGGTGAAAGAAGCGAGCCGTGGTTTCCGGAACCACGTTAAAGAGCCGGAAAAAATAAATAAACGCCAAGCCTCAGCTTGCGCTTGCTGCTTAGGTAGCAACGTCCGCCTAGACCCAGCCCTGCGGTTTAGTAAACGGACGTCATAAAGTAGGGCTTACCGACAAGGTTCGTTAGTGATCTAGTCGGGACAATTCAGCTAACTAAGGAACGCCACCGGCGCTGACAACAGTGACGCTCCCGACAATCTCCTGTTAGCTGCGCTCGGAGAATGTTCACCAAGAAGCTGGAGCACGAGGGTTCGAATCCCTCCATCTCCAAGGATGTTCAGGGTTTACCCTGGCCATTGTTGGAGATGAGATTCATCTCAGTACCGTCGTACCGATCAATGATGCGGTCGTTCGAAACACCTCCGGAAAGGGATGCTCT
>DATCFS010000274.1:0-5866 GCA_036509375.1 Acidimicrobiales bacterium | reverse complement strand
GTCGTCGGCCGGTTTCGTGGTCTTCACCTTCGTGTAGTTCGGGTCGGTGGCGAGCTGATTGCTGGAGAATCCGGCCGCCGAGTTGTTGGGCGTCACGGCGAGATTGGCGGCACTCCATTCGTAACCGGGCGCACAGAGGGGAATCTTCACTTCGGCTTTGGCGCCCTTCACCGGTTCAGCCACCTGGCAGATCACTGGTCGGAACAACAGCTGGGCCGTTTCGCCGACCAGTTGCAGGATCTTTCGCGCGTCCTTGACGCCCGGCACGCTCACGACGACGTTATTTTTGCCCTGGAGGTTGACCTGCGCTCCCGAGACGCCAAGTCCGTCGACGCGGTTGGAGAGAATCGTCACGACCTCGTTGAGGTCGGCCGATGAGGCGTGCGTGGTTGGTTGGTAGACGACCGACAGTCCTCCGGCGAGGTCGAGTCCCAGCTTCGGTCCCCAGCCGAGCGACAACGTCGCTACTAACGATCCGAATGAGATCGCGACCGTGAGGATGAGGCTGACGATCAGTGATCGTCGTGAACCAACCTGCTGGGCCATTACTTCGCGTCGCCTTCTTCGTGGTGTTCCGCGTCGGGCTCAGGTTCGACGACGGGCGTCGGATCGAATCGACCGGCGATAGCCGACGCAATGAAGTCGAGCTCGACGCCGTTGGCGCCACGAACGGTCGTGAGGCCGTCCTCGATCTTGGTGATGACGCCAACGAAACCGCCGATCGTGCGCACGCGCTCGCCGACGTCGACCTTCTTCGCCTCGGCGCGCGCGGCCTTTTGACGCTTGGACCGCGGTCGCAGATAGAAGTAGAAGACCGCGCCGTAGACGACGAGGAGGAGGAGAAGGAAGATTCCGGAGGACGAACCCTTCTTTGCTGCTTTGGCGGCAAACATCAAATGACTCGCCGAAAACATGTGGACCGCCAACAACATAGGTAATTCCTCCGAGATATAGACAAAGAAACCCTACTATTTCTCGGCTCCCTGGTTAGACCAGCCCACCACCTCGCGGCGTGATGCCGAGGTGGTGAAAGGCCCGTTCCGTCGCAATACGACCACGGGGGGTGCGAATCAAGAGACCTTCACGAAGCAAAAACGGTTCGTAGGCGTCCTCGATCGTCGAGGGCTCTTCGCCACAGGCGTGGGCCAACGTCGTGAGCCCGACCGGCTGGGCCGCGAACTGTTGGCAGAGCAGACCGAGAATCCGGCGGTCAATCTTGTCGAGTCCAAACTCGTCGACGCCAAAGAGCGCCAGACCTTCTCGCGCGACGTCGTCGTCAATGACGTCGTGTCCCCCGACCGCGGCGAAGTCGCGTACCCGTCGCAGTAATCGGTTCGCGATGCGCGGCGTTCCCCGACTCCGTCCGGCGATGATGGCCGCCGCGTCATCCTTCAACGTGACGTCCAACAGACCGGCGGAGCGACTCACGATCACGGTCAGTTCGTCGACGTCGTAGAGGTCGAGTTGACCAACGAAACCAAACCGGTCGCGAAGCGGCGCCGCGACGAGTCCGGTGCGCGTCGTCGCGCCGACCAACGTGAAGTTCGGCAGGTCGAGCCGAATGGCGCGCGCCGACGGACCCCTTCCGATCATGACGTCGAGGCGACGGTCTTCCATGGCCGGATAGAGGATCTCTTCGACGCCCCGCGACAGGCGATGGATCTCGTCGACGAAGAGGACATCACCGTCTTGAAGGTCGGTGAGCAGGGCCGCCAGGTCACCGGGCCGCGAGAGCACCGGCCCGGACGTGATGCGCAGACCGGCGCCCATCTCACTGGCGACGATGCTCGCCAGCGAAGTCTTGCCGAGTCCCGGTGGACCGGCGAACAGTAGATGGTCGGCCGTCTGATTGCGGGCCTTGGCCGATCCAAGCACGATCTCGAGGTGGCGAACGAGTTCACGTTGGCCCACGAACTCTCCCAGCGTGCTCGGGCGAAGCGAGACCTCCGCCCGTCGGTCCTGTTCGTCCGCGACCGGTGCCACGACGTTGCGCGTCAGTTGTTCAATATCGATCTCGTGGCGACTCATTGACGCCTCAGCAGTTGCAGCGCCTGGCGAAGTGCGGCACCCTCGTCGACGTCGAGTGTGGCGCCCGCGAGCGCCTGGCGGACCTCTTGGGTCGAGTAACCGAGGCCGCGCAGTGCGTCCTCGATGGTGTCGTTCTGTGGCGTCGCACTCTTCGCGGGCGCGTAGGAACCGGTGACCACGACCTTGCCCTTGAGCTCGAGCACGATTCGACTCGCGGTCTTTGGTCCGATGCCCGGAATCGTGGCGATCCGTTTCGCGTCGTCGTTCTCAATCGCGTTAGCCAGTTCGTCGGTCGACATTGTCCGTAGTGCGGCCAACGCGGTTGACGGCCCGACTCCCGGCGTGACGAGGAGCAATTCGAAGAATTCGCGATCGAGGTAGGTGCGAAAGCCGTAGAGGACAATGGCGTCATCACGCACGGCCGTGAAGATATAGAGCCCGACGACGTCGCCGACGCGAAATTCGTCGAGCGACGACACGTTGATCTCGTAACCGACATCGTGGACGTCCAACACGAGCGCGCCGCTCTTGTGATGGTGCAGCACCTGTCCGTGCAGCCAACCAATCATGCGTGACTCTCCAGCGGGTACTTCTGTTCGCTGCGCACGACCATGAAGTAGGTAATGGCGAGGGCCAGGGCGTCGGCGGCGTCGGCCGGCTTGGGAATGTCGGCCAGACCGCACAGTCGCGCCACCATCCCCTGCACCTGCAACTTGCTCGCCGCGCCGTAGCCGGTGACCGCCAACTTCACCTCTTGAGCGTTGAACTGGCGGACCGGGAGAGCAATGGCTGACGCCAGCGCGACCGCGACCCCACTGGCCTGGGCGACGGGAATCGCCGTCTTGGCATTTCGTTGGTAGAAAACCCTCTCCACCACGACGGCGTCGGGCTTGGTCTCTTCGAGGAGTTGGCGAAGTTCAACCAAGATCTGTCCGAGGCGAAGTTCGACGGCGATCTCGTGGTCCGTTTCGATGGTGCCGGCGCGAACGGCACGGAAGGACTCCACGCCCAAAAAGGATCCTTCGACCAGTCCGTAGCCGCACCTGGTCAAGCCGGGGTCGATTCCGAGTACGAACATACGTTCGATAGTAGCCCGCGCCGGCCCATTTACAGGGGAATTAACCCTCGTAGGCCGCCATGATCTCGTCGGCGATATCGAAGTTCGAAAAGACGTTCTGAACGTCGTCGTGGTCGTCAATGGCGTCCATCAGGCGCAAGATCTTCTTTGCTTCGCCTTCGGAGTCGACCGGAATGAGGTTCTGGGGCACGAGAGTGAGTTCGGCGCTCAGCACCTTCGCGCCGTTGCCCTCCAGGGCGTCACGTACCTTGCCCACGTCGTGGGGCTCAGTCGTCACCGTGAAGTTCGCACCGTTCGCCTCGAAGTTCTCGCCGCCGGCGTCCATCACCCACTCGAGGAGTTGGTCCTCGTCAACGGGACCGGCGACTTCAATGACGCCCTTGCGGTCGAACTGCCACGACACCGCGCCCGGCTCCGCAATCGTACCGCCGTTCCTCGCGAAGACGTGCTTGATCTCAGCGCTCGTGCGGTTGCGGTTGTCGGTCAAGGTCTCGACGATGACCGCCACGCCGTCCGGGCCGTACCCCTCGTAACTGATGGCCTCGTAGCGGACGCCCTCGAGTTCACCGGTCCCGCGTTTGATGGCGCGCTCGATCGTGTCGAGCGGTACCGACGCCTCACGGGCCTTTTGGTACATGGTGCGAAGCGAGGCGTTGGTGTCGACGTCGCTCCCACCCTCGCGGGCGGCGACCTCTACTTGGCGAATGAGTTTGGCGAAGACTTTGGCTCGGGCGCTGTCCTTGGCACCCTTGCGGTGCTTCGTCGTTGCCCACTTCGAATGACCGGACATGGTTCCTCCTGCCCAATTCGGGCTTTTTCAATCTACCAATCTCAAAGTGAGTCGACGTAGAGACGGTGCACGCGGTCGTCAGCGGTGAGTTCGGGGTGAAAGGAACAGCCCCAGAGACTCCCCCGGCGCACGAGGACGGGGTGGTCGCCGTCGCCGTGGTCGTGAAAGGCCAGGACTTCAAGGTCCTCGGACCACGTCTCGATCTTCGGCGCGCGGATGAAGACGCCCGGTACGTCGCCGAGACCCTTCACGTCGACGTTCGTCTCGAAGCTGGCGATTTGGCGTCCGTACCCGTTTCGTCGAACCGACAGCGGCAGCGCGTCGAAACTCCACTGGTCGCTTCGGCCGTCGAGGATCTCGTGGGCCAAGAGAATCAGTCCCGCGCAGGTACCAAATACGCTCAGCCCGTCGTCGATCCTCGTCGCCAACGCTGGTCGTAGACCCGAGGTCGTCAAGAGGTAGGCAATGGTCGTTGACTCACCGCCCGGCATGACGAGCCCATCGAGGTCGTCAAGTTGTTCGGCGGTGCGAACGGCCACGACGTCAGCCCCGACACGTTCGAGCATCGAGGTGTGCTCGCGCACATCGCCCTGAAGGGCGAGTACGCCAACGCGTGGCACTGTTACCAGCCGCGCTCGGCGAGACGCTGCTCCAGCGACGCGGTCTCGATGCCCTTCATCGCGGCGCCTAGTCCCGTGGAGACCTTGGCGACCACGTGCGCGTCGCGGTAGTGCGTCGCCGCTTCGACAATCGCCTTGGCCATGCGCTCGGGGTCGTCGCTCTTGAAGATACCCGATCCCACGAAGATCGCTTCGGCGCCGAGTTGCAGCACGAGTGAGGCGTCGGCCGGCGTGGAGATGCCGCCCGCGCAGAACAGTGGTACCGGCAACTTGCCGGTCGTGGCGACCTCTTGGACCAGCGGAAGCGGTGCCTGAAGGTCCTTCGCCAACGCGAACAGTTCCGAGGCGTCGGCCGAGTGCAGTCGGCGCATCTGCGCGTTGATCGTGCGCAGGTGTCGCACGGCCTCGACGACGTTGCCGGTGCCGGCCTCGCCCTTCGAACGGATGAGACAGGCTCCTTCACCGATGCGGCGAAGGGCCTCACCGAGGTTCGTCGCGCCGCAGACGAAGGGAACCGTGAAGGCCCACTTGTCGATGTGGTGCTCTTCGTCGGCCGGCGTCAAGACTTCGGACTCGTCGATGTAGTCAACGTCGAGCGCTTCCAAGATCTGCGCTTCGGCGAAGTGACCAATGCGGGCCTTGGCCATGACGGGAATCGTGACGGCCGCTTGGATCTCCTGAATCATCTCGGGATCACTCATTCGAGCGACACCGCCGTCGCGACGGATGTCCGAGGGCACGCGCTCTAACGCCATGACCGAGACGGCGCCGGAATCCTCGGCGATCTTCGCCTGCTCGGGGTTGACGACGTCCATGATGACGCCGCCGCGAAGCATGTCGGCGAGACCCCGCTTTACGAGGGCCGAACCAATAGTTGAGGTGTCGTGCGTAGAACTCATACCGCAATCCTACCGGTCGTTTCTTACCATTCCTCTAACGCGAGCGCGCGCAGTTCGACGTCGTCGAGATCACTCAAATCGGTCCCCGTGCGGTCACTCCACACGTCGAACCAAATCCAGCGCCAGTTGGCGTAGGTGGGAGAGGCAAAGAAGGACGAACTGGGTAGCACCTGACGGGCGCACTTGTGCAGGGCGCCGGCCAGTCCCAGGGGGTAGCGAATGGCGGCGGCGGCCACTTCGTCGGCCCGGTAGGCCGTGCCGACCCCGGCGAGTGCGGCGCGGTTCTCGTCGCTCGTTGAGATAACGGACGCGACGCTTTCGCGCGACAACAGTCCGAGACGGTGACGGGCCAAACAGTGCGACACGACGCCTTCGAGTTCAATGAGTTCAAAGTCGCGCATGAGTGCGTCGGTGACGAAGAAGGACAGTCCCGACCCGCTCGGCACGAGAG